>JAOZGP010000009.1 GCA_027491735.1 Thermoproteota archaeon
CGCAGCATTCGTGGCGGAGAGCCTTTCCGTCCCGATCCACTGGGTGTCTTCGGAGGTGGTCCGCGCACCCCGATCGGGGTTCATACGTTGCTGAATCATTCACTTTTATGAAGATTTTGATGTCACGGAGGCCATTGCACGTGAGGTATGCAACATTGTAAGTTCGTCCCTTCATAAAGGAAAACCCTTAAAAATCTCTCTCCCTGAACTTGTGAGGGGATGAAGAATGACCGCTGGTGACAAACCTTTCTATGTGAAATTTGAAACACCACAAGAACTAGTTCCCAAGATCTATGAGCTTGTTAATCTATCCAGAACATCTGGAGGGAAGGTGAGAAAGGGGGTCAACGAGACGACCAAATCTGTTGAGAGAGGAGAGGCTAGGCTCGTCGTGATAGCGGAGGATGTCAGCCCCCCCGAGATAGTCGCTCATCTGCCTCTTCTCTGCGATGAGAAGAAGATACCCTATATATATGTACCGAGCAAGCAGGAACTTGGAAGGGCTTCGGGTATAGAGGTCAGCGCCTCATCTATAGCAATTGTAGATCCTGGTCAAGCGTCTAACCTCCTTGAGGCGATAGTGGATAAAATAAAGGAGCTTCGTGGAAGTTCGTAGCGTTTTCCAACATAATTTTATTAGGAGGGCGGGACATCTTTATGAGGATTTTTGCGGTCTAAGGGGGTGGCGTGAAGATGTCCTCAGAGGAGGATAAGGCCTATCCAGCGGAGGTCGTCGAGATAATAGGTAGGACGGGAATAGCTGGGGATGTGATACAGGTCAGGGCCAAGGTACTTACTGGGAGAGACAGAGGGCGAGTTCTCACGAGGAACGTTAGGGGTCCTGTAAGAGTTGGAGACATTTTACTTCTCAGAGAGACAGAGATGGAGGCCAGAAAGCTTAAACCCAGATGAAGAGGTGTTTATCTTGAGCGGTAGAGGTCTACTTCGACGGTGCAAGTTCTGCGGTAAGGAGATAAAACCCGCCGAGGGAATGATGTACGTCAAATCGGATGGAACTATCTGGTATTTCTGTTCATCTAAGTGCCGGAAGAACATGATAAACCTTAGGAGAAGTCCAAAGAGATTCAAGTGGGCCTCCGTATAAACCTTTTATTTCTTCAGATTCTCCGGCCTCTCAGGAGGGGAACCTTCTTGTCGAAGGAAAGGAAGATCTACAGGCAGCCATTAGTTGCTGTTCTAGGGCACGTCGATGCAGGTAAAACCTCGCTTCTTGACTGTATAAGAAAAACCCGTATTACCTACAAGGAGCCGGGAGCAATAACTCAGCACATGGGCGCGTCTGAGGTTCCCTCCTCGGTGGTGAAGAGGATCTGTACCCCAATATTTAAGAGGCTTGGAATGAAGTTCGAGCTCAAGACCAGAGGCCTCCTCTTCATAGATCTTCCGGGTCACGAGGCGTTTGCGAATCTGAGGAAAAGAGGCGGCTCTCTAGCAGACATAGCGATACTGGTGGTGGATATACATGGTGGAGTTCAGCCTCAGACTGTCGAGTCCATTGAAATACTTAAAGCGCGTAGAACCCCTTTTGTTGTCGCTTTAAATAAGATAGACAGAATTTCGGGCTGGAGTCCTCATGAAGGAATGCCATTCATAGAATCGATAAACAAACAGAATCCTCGCGTGGTTGCGGAGCTTGAGAACCACCTATACAGAGTGGTCTCACAGCTGGGGGAACTTGGTTTTGACTCCGAGAGATATGATAGGGTAAGGGATTTCACTAAGACGTTGGCGATAGTGCCAACCAGTGCTAAGACGGGAGAGGGGGTTCCGGATCTGTTGGCGATTTTGATAGGGTTAGTTCAAAAGTATATGCTAGACAAGCTCGAGGTGAGGGAGAGCAAGGGCAGAGGAACTGTGCTCGAGGTGAAGAAGGAGAGCGGATTAGGGACGGTCATCACGGCGATCATATATGACGGTACGGTGAAGGAAGGCGACATCATTCTTATCGGAGGAATTAGAGATTGTGTAATCACTAAGGTAAGAGCGCTCCTGAGACCAAAGCCCTTGGAGGAGATAAGATCCCCGAAAGCAAAGTTTGTGAGAGTTAGCTCAGCGAAGGCGGCGTCTGGCGTTATGATCGTGGCTCCTGATTTAGATAAGGTGATACCAGGGGCCCC
Source organism: Thermoproteota archaeon (assembly GCA_027491735.1). Lineage (GTDB taxonomy): Archaea > Korarchaeota > Korarchaeia > Korarchaeales > Korarchaeaceae > Methanodesulfokora. Next base: position 2,139 of record JAOZGP010000009.1, read on the forward strand.
TATTTACGTTGTGACCTCAGAAGATGAGATATATGAGATTAAGGGGCAACTACGCAGGGAGATCGAGGCAATCCTGATAAGGTCTGACAGAGTTGGTATAATAATAAAAGCGGATGCGTTGGGCTCGTTGGAGGCCATAGTGAACCAACTCAGGAGAGAGGGCATACCGATCAGAAAAGGTGACATTGGAGACGTTACGAGAAGTGACGTCTTTGAGGCATCGGTTATAAGAGAGAAGGATGAGAAGTATGCCACGATTCTAGCATTTAACGTGCGAGTCCCTCCAGAGATCATGGAGGAGGCGTCCTCAAGACACGTAAAAATAATACAAAGTAGAGTTATATATGAACTAATAGAAGGTTTTAGGAGACACCTTGAGGATGTTGAGAGACGAATGGAGGAGAGGATACTGGCTTCCGTGACATTTCCGGCGGAAATTAAAGTTCTTCCAGGAATGATTTTCAGAAATAGTAATCCAGCCATAGTAGGTGTTGAGGTGGTTTTAGGAAGGATACTGCCAGGGTATCATCTCATAAACGAAAGAGGAAAAGGTGTGGGATACATACTGGAGATACAGCAAGAGGGAGTCAGGAAGACGGAAGCAAGAGCGGGCGATAGAGTAGCTATCTCCATCAAGGGAGGGATTGTTGGTAGGAATATCAAGGAGGGAAGGTCTTTGTTCACAGATGTCAGGAACATCACCGACGATAAGACTCGGGAGATCTTTTTCTCGAAGCTCAGCGATGCTGAGAAACAACTGTACCGGAGGATCCTCCTGATAAAGTATGGAGGTCCTCAGTAGGAGAGAAATACGAAGACGAGGAGGAGATCTCTAACTCTTGCTCCTTCCTCCTCCGTGAAAAAGCCCTTTAAACTTTTTAATACTACCACGTGGTAACTCTCCTGATAACTTCGAAAGCCTTTGAGGGGGAGAAAGACTTGGTGGAAATCGTGTTGGACATAGCTGATCCAAAAAGTGGTAAAACGTACCACGTTAAGCTTGGTGATGAGGCTTCATCCCACCTTATAGGGAGGAGGATTGGAGAAGTCATTGCCGGAGATCCGCTGGGATTAGAGAGCTATAAACTCAAGATAACCGGAGGGGCTGATGTAGATGGATTTTCTATGCATCCCTCCGTTCATGGGACAAGGAAGGTTAGGGTCATCCTCTCGAGACCTCCTGGCTTCCACCCGACGGAAAAGGGTGAGAGAAGATCCAAGCTCGTTAGAGGCAATATAATAAGCGATGCCACCAAACAGGTTAACATGGCCGTGATCGAGTACGGTAAGGTTCCACTAGAGCAGTTACTTGGCGAGAAGGAGGATACGAAAGGATCAGGGTGAAATTAGTTGAGAGATGAGGAGAGAAGACAGCCCGAGATGAACGTAGGTACTGCTGGTCATGTAGATCACGGAAAGTCAACTTTGGTGCAGGCTCTCACGGGAGTTTGGCCTGAAAAACATAGTGAAGAACTTAGAAAGGGAATTACCATAAAGTTGGGATACGCTAATGCTGAGCTGAGAAAGTGCCCCAGCTGCGAGGAGCCGCGCTGCTACACAACGAGCAGGACGTGTCCATACGATGGAAGCAAGACGGTCCTCCTAAGGAAGATATCTTTCGTGGATTGTCCTGGCCATGATACCCTCATGGCCACCATGCTCTCAGGAGCAACCCTCATGGATGCTGCGCTTTTAGTGATAGCAGCGAATGAACCAGTTCCACAACCTCAGACTCGAGAACATCTTGCAGCTCTGAAGATCATGGGTATTGAAAATATAATCGTTGTCCAGACTAAAGTTGAGCTCGTGAGTGAGGAGGAGGCCATAAAGAACTACGAGGGAATAGTCGAATTCCTGAGAAAGGAGCTTGATCAGGTTCCTCCTGTAATACCGGTCTCGGCACTTCATAATGTAAATATAAACTACTTGATAAGAGAGATGGTACGTAGATTCATACCCCCGGAGAGGGATCCAACCAAGCCCCCCCAGATGCTCGTGGCCAGATCCTTCGACATAAATAAACCAGGAACTCCACCGGAAAAACTTCAAGGAGGAGTTCTAGGTGGAGCGATATCTCAAGGAGTCTTTAGGATAGGAGATGAGATAGAGATAAGACCTGGTGCCTATTTTAAGGGAAGGTACATTCCGCTTACAACGGAGATAGTGAGTCTCAAGTCTGAGGACATTGATCTAGAGGAGGCCAGACCAGGAGGACTTATAGGAGTTGGAACTAAGTTGGATCCAGCATTGACGAAGGCCGATGGGATGAAAGGAAATGTCGTTGGTCTTATTAATGAGTTACCACCTATTTTCTCAGAGATAGATCTGGAGATCACCTTGTTTGAGAGGATAGTTGGTTTCAAGGAGGAGTTGAAGGTCACTCCTCCTGAGAAGGGAAGGCTCATTCAAATAAATGTCGGAACGGCAACTGTGCCAGCCATAGTCAAGGACTTTAGGAATGATCTCTACACGTTCACGTTAAAGATACCAATATGCAGTGATGTAGGTCACAGAACGGCAATATCCACTAGAATAGGCGGGAGATGGAGACTGATAGGATACGGGGTGATAAAAAGCGGTAGGGAGTATAAGCCATAAAGGTTAAAATAGCTGAATTGGTGAGGTCTTTCGCGCGGCCGTGGTCTAGCCTGGACAGGATGTGGGCCCTCCATCTTCTCCTCCGGGGGAGAGCCCAAGACCCGGGTTCAAATCCCGGCGGCCGCATATTTCTCCTTTATTGTCCTTCAAAGCTTTTCCTCTCGGAGATCGATCATGTGAAGAGAATCCGGTCCGGTGCTTATTAAGGTAACTGGGACGCCTACCTCATCCTCAACTTTCTCGATAAAATCTCTAGCCTCTCCTGTGAGCGCATCCGACTTCGTGACTCCTCTAATCTCAGGGAAGAGTATATCCAGTTTCGTAAGTGCTATCTGTGTAGCGCTGTTTAGCATCACCGCTCTCCTGGCCAGCTTGAAATTGAAGGGTGCTGCTCTCCTAACCCTTCCAGTAACGGTGGCTACTTCATAGAGGCCTCTTCTTTTAGCCTCCTCCACTGAGTATTCGCCCTCCAGTGGGCCTCCTCCAACTCTCGTCACGTAGGACTTGAAGACAACAACTATCTCGTCAACTTTCTTTGGACCAACGCCGACATCTGAGCAAATAGCGGAGGCGGTGGTGTCCTTCGAGGTGCAATAAGGGTAGTGGTCCGTATGCCATAGCGAGAGAAATGTTCCCTGCGTGCCTTCAATTAAGACTCTTTTCCCGGAATCTATTGCCTCATTGACCAGAAAGGGAACGTCCTCAACAAATTTAGTGAGATATGGAATATCTCTGGCTAGTTTAAGTCTTCTAAGAGCTCTATCGGCGTTAGCTGGGCCTGTTCCCGTCCCCGTTGTGCCGACCCTGCCCCGCAGATGTTCGCTTCCTCGGTCTGCTTCTACATGTTTAGGTTCAATTATACCACAGTGTCCATCTAGAAAGACTCTCCCCTCTACTCCTGTACTCGAAACCTCTGAGAGGAAAACCTCAGGGTTCACCAGCACTCCCGGTCCTATCAGAAGAAGAGCCCTCTCATTCACGAATGCTGAGGGTATCTGCCGAAGCTTGTACTCACGTCCGTTGTGGATAACTGTATGACCAGCGTTTGGTCCGACGCCGCCTCTTACCCCTAGGTCAGCATTGTCCTTCAGAGCCAGATAGCTCAGGACCTTGCCTTTGCCCTCATCACCATAAAACCCACCTACAACCACATAAACGGACATGATCTATCGAGGGAAGGGAGCAGGGAAAGATTTTAAGTTTTTATAAGGAGAGGAGAGAGTGCAGGGGCAGGGAGGGTCAATGAACGAGAATGAAAAGGACATCGAAGAGCTCTTAGGACTCATGAGACCCCTCGTCTCTAGATATGCCGAGATCAAAGGATTTAAGGAGGAGAAGTCCAAGAAGTTACTTTTCGATCTTGTAGCAGCCTTTATGAACTCGTTAACCTCCGAAAAAATACCGGAAGTAGAGGAGTGGATGAGCATCGCATATAGAGCCAAGAGAATTCCTGTTTGTAGACATCCCTGCCTGTTCTCAGAGGATCTAGAGAGGGTCCTCATAAGCCACAAATTCAGAGAGTTTCACTTCAAGGTAATAAATGAGAGGATTTCAAGGTTGAGAGGGGGAGATTGAAAACCTTTTTATTGGGCTCCTCTCCTTAAAAGATTCGACTACGCCCCGGTAGCTCAGCCTGGATGGAGCGCCCGCTTGGTAAGCGGGAGGTCGCGGGTTCGAAGCCCGCCCGGGGCTCTTAACTCCTCCTGGCCAATAGCCATCCAGGACAGGGTATGGTTCATCCGGAGAAAACCTTTAAGAGAACCCGAGAAGAAATCTTTAAGAGCGTGAGGATTAATGGTGCTAGCTACAGCACTGGGTGTGAGGTTCTCGGACGGAGTTGTGCTAGCGGCTGATAGAAGGGTATCCTATGGCAGCTTCATCCTAAGCAAATCAGCTAAAAAGGTGCTGAAATTAAACAACTTCACAGGACTAGCGATGGCAGGACTGCCAGGAGACTTCCAGGAGCTTAGTGAAGTGATACTCTACAACATCTCCTTGTATGAAATGGAAATAGAGAAGACCGTAGGTCCGACAAGCGTCGCCAAGCTGGCTTCCGTTGTCCTCTATCAGAGCAGATTCACTCGACCGGTTTACGCTGAGATATTAGTTGGAGGGGTAGATCCTGATGGATCTCCCAAGCTCATAGTTTTAGATCCAGCGGGTGGTCTTCTTGAGGAGAACTACGCAGCTGTGGGTACAGGAGCTCAGCTGGCGACCGGAATACTCGAAAGAAGCTACCATGCAAAGCTCACTGAGGATGAAGCGCTAATACTAGCTGAAAAAGCTATGAGAGGAGCCGTAGAAAGGGATTCTCTGTCGGGGGATGGTGTTGATTTGCTCATTATATCCAAAGGTGGAACTAGAGAGAAGTTCATCCCCCTGAGAGTGGGATAATAGCTTTTTCATGATTATTCTACTGTGCAAATATATGTTTGTTGTTATTTATGGTGGTTAGTTATTTAGTTTGTGTTAGGGATAAGGAGGGGTTCCGTTGAACGGAATAGACGTTGAGAGGCTACGTGCAGAGCTCCTGAACCTAGTTAGGATAAGGAGCTTCTATGGGAGAGAAGCCGATATAGCATCATACCTCGTTGATAGGCTCTCTAGAATAGCCGATCGAGTAGAGCTAATGCCTGTTCCAGAAAGTGGAGGAAATGTTATAGCTAGGTTTGGAGCTGATAGGGGAGACAACGACAGATTGCTCTTCTTAAGTCACATGGATACGGTCGAGCTTAAAGGTGAATGGAAGAGAAATCCCTGGGGAGATGTAGAGGACGATAAGGTTTTTGGGCTTGGGGTTTGGGACTCGAAGTCCTCTGTTGCCTCTATGATAGAAGTCGCCAATGGGGTTTCTAAATTCAGAGACTCCCTGAAGAGGGAAATAGCATTTGCATTCGTGAGCGATGAGGAGGGTTTCAGTCGCGGAACCTATCAGCTCGTCAAAGAAGGCAAGCTCAAGGGAGTCAGGTTCGCTGTGGTGGGGGAGCCAACGAGTTTGAGGATCATGAAAGGCGCATATGGAAGGTTTGTCTTTGATATAGAGGTGCGTGGCAGAACAGGAATAGGCACTGAAAGCGGTGGGATTAATGCCGTTGTGGAGGCCTCTAAAATAGTTTTACACAGTGCCGAATTTCAAAAAGCTCATGAGAAGAGGGGGAGCATAGCCCCTCTCTCAATAAAGTCCCCTGAGCTGGTGATGGATTATCCGGAGATCTGTGTTATTAGAATGGACCACCACTATCCGCCAGGAGAGGTCCCCGAAATCGTGAGGAAGAGGTTCGTCTCCTTCGTCAGCAGTGCCCCGGTGAAAGCGGAGGTTCGGATAAAGCTCATGAAGAGACCAACGCCTTTCATGGAGCCCTTCTCAATAGAAGAATCGAATCCCTTTTTCCAGGCCCTTAAATTGGCTTCTAGTGATGTGCTCAGTGAGGACCTCAAGATAGGAATAAACGAGTCGGTCAGTGCCGCCAACTACCTGTATCAATTTGGTAAGATACCGTCTGTGGTGTTAGGGCCCGATGGAGGGAACAGGCATTCCTCTGATGAGTATGTGATTTTTAGCTCTGTAGAGAAACTAACCAGGATATTTCTGAAGTTTCTAGAAAGGACGTCGGTGAGTCTGTGACGATCAGTGCTGCTCTTTACTACATAACGGCAGTCTGGCTTGTCTTGATTGTCTTGGATAGGATAGCCAGAATCAGTGAGAGAACCAACGTCAAGATCTCGCTGTTCTTCCTCAGAGTCGAATTTTCCGCCAAATTTTTGAGGAAGATCTCGAAGTATAGTTTAGAATCCTTATCGAGTAGAGTTGCTGCTACCTGTTCATTGATAGTTCTTCTAATCGGATTTGGTGCGTTGATCTATCTTTCCAGTTCATTGGTGAGGGCTATCGGTGGAACCCATGAACCACCTTCCGTGATACCCGTGATACCCGGAGTCACCGTGGGACTAAGCCTCCCAGTCCTGGTCTCCATATTCTTGGTGATTGCAATTCACGAGCTTGGTCACGCCGTGGTCGCGCTCATGGAGGGAATACCCGTCCGAAGAATGGCTTTTTTCCTTTTGTATGTGATCCCAGGAGCACTTGTCGAGACAGATGATGAGAAGACCAAAAAGGCAGGGCCCAAGAAGAGAATTGTTATGGAGTCAGCGGGTGTATTGTCCAACTTCGGACTGGGAATCGCCTTCATCCTGATCGCTTTAGTTGTTTTCCCTGGCTTTCCTTGGTCCCCTAGCGGGGTTTACATAAACGATGTCCTGAGCAGCGGTCCCTCCTCTGGAAAGTTAATACCTGGTGATGTCATAATATCAATAAATGGATCTAAGGTGCAGTCCATACCGGATCTAATCAAGGCCGAAATGAGATTGCGGCCCGGTGACATGGCTTTGGTGTCAACGCTTAGAGGTAACGTAACCGTCGTGTTGGGAAGCTCTCCTAAGAACTCCTCTTTGCCCTGGCTTGGCATATATCTCAATCCTTTTCCGTACTACAGATCACCTTGGCTGCCCAGCAGCGCGTCCATGCCGCTTGAGGAGTTCGTCGTCTGGATTATATTGTTCAATTTCGGGATAGGAATTTTGAATGCTCTACCACTGGTTCCCCTGGATGGAGGACTTGTTCTCAAAGACTCCCTGACACTACTGATCAATGACGAGAGGTCCGCGGACAAGATCACTAAGGTTATTTCCATAGCAGCAGGCCTCGTTCTGGTGTCAAATATAGCTTACTCGATAATGCAGCTGATATGAGACGAGGGAATTCCATGTTGAACCCATTTTCTAAAGTGAAGATTCCCCAATCAGCTGACAAAATCATCGATTCTGCCGTTAGAAGAGCCTTCAGGAAGGCTTCCAAGAAGAAAAAGGTTCTTCTGGAAAGCGCCAGGTCTAGAGAGATTCTGAGGATGGAAACAATGTTCTCAACCGTGTACAGGAAGCTGAAGCTCACTGTCAGATCTTACCCCAACATATCCAAGGTGCACCCCTTCTACAGAGAGCTCACCTTCCTCCTTGTGGACGTGGATAGATTGAGGCACTCTCTAGGTGCTCTGGACTGGGCATCAGGAGCTCTCAGGAATATCAAGCGGGAGATCATAACGGAGCTTCGAAGAGCTGATAACATGGAGGAGATGAGAAAAATAAGAAATCGTGGAATTGCTAGGCTCTCGTCTCTCATCAACAGGATCGATGAGGAGATAGAATACGTGAGAAGATCAGGTAAGGTGTTGCGTTCGTTACCTAACGTGGATACCGGTTCTCTTAGTGTCATAGTGGCTGGAATGCCAAACACGGGAAAGAGCAGCCTTATAAGAAGGCTTTCCTCAGGCAATCCAGAGGTCGCTCCCTATCCCTTTACAACGAAGGGTGTGCTGATCGGACACAGGGATATCGTTGGGATTGGGAGGGTGCAGTACGTGGACACGCCTGGACTTCTGGACAGACCCTTGAACGATAGAAATGAGATGGAGCTCCAAGCCATAGCAGCCATGAAATATTTGGAAGGAGCCGCCCTTTTCCTCATGGATCCAACGGAAAGTTGTGGATTTACCTTAAAGGAACAGATTGAGGTCTTGAATGAGATCAGAGGTTTTTTGGAGAAACCTGTACTAGTCGTCCTTAACAAGAAGGATATCTGGGATGACTATTCCAAGGAAAGAATTCGGCTCCTAAAGGGGAACTTCGTCGCGATATCAGCTCTCACCGGTGAGGGAATCTCCAACCTTGAGAAGGAGGTTTCCAGCCTTCTGAGGCATTTAATCAAGAATAAGAGGTAGAAAAGTTCTTGTTTAATTATGCTTTGCCAGGTGCTCTCTTACGGCAGGGTTAAGCCACACGACCTTCGTTTTCCTCTGGCTCTCACGTACTATGATGCCCATCGCTGACAGCTTCTTAAGTATACGGGAAACCTTGCTCTTGGAGAAGCCAGTCATGGATGGTAGATCTTTTTGTTTAAGAGCATCGGGGTGCTCAGCTAAGACCTTAAGCAGCTGAAACTCGTCCTTGTCTAGAGATCGGATCATCCTACTGACATCTCCTATTGGTGGAAAGACCACCTTGCTGCTGATTTCGCCTCCATTCCTCTTCCGCTCTCGAATCTTCACCAGGATGGCAACCAGTAATGTCGCTGACAGAACTGCTCCTATAGCGATAATTATTCGGCTGCTGAGAAGCTGATTGTTGGATCCGCCACTGGACATGTTATTCGTTGGCCGCTGAGGCGATGTGTTGAGAGCTGACACGTTTGCAGCCCTATGGAGATAGCTCAGAAGATATATATACTGCTCATGAAAAGGAGAGGGCGCCACCCACCTGAGCACAGGAGAGGGAAACTCAACTATCAGGTTTCCTTGATTATCGGTTAGTATTGAGATGTTGGTTCTCACAGATCCGGTGGGAGAGATTGTTGAGTTCCTGGGAAGAACCATTCTGGCTCTTATGTTGGACAGGTCGACCGATATATTCGGTAGAACTATGGGAAGGACGACTCTCGTCCTGCCCGTTGCCTTGGTCTCGGAGACTATGTAAATCCTCTTATCCAGGATTATGGATGCTTCAAAATACTCTGTCTGGGCTTTCTCAGGGAAGCATAGCAGGAGACTCCTCGCATAGAGTTTGTTGCTCGTTATCGATGCGTTGAGCTCTGATGGCTTTTTATGAATTACTGTAATTTTCTTGATATGAGGTACGGCATAGTACCTCCCCCACTCCAGCAGAGGAAATTCTATGCACAGGGACCCAGCTCCCTTATTGAGCAATCCTGTTACGTCTAACCTGACGGTGTCGTTATCGAACAGCCACAGGGTCACGGTCAGCTTCAACAGTTTAGATTGTTGCACATTGTTTCCACTGATCGCGAGGGGACTTAGTGTCAGCAAAACAACCATCAGCACCATAGTCAGTTCTCTTCTCATGATATTCACCGAAAATCGGCCAGGTTTAAATAGCAGGTAGCTCATAGATAAAAGTTAAAGTTCAAATGAAAATGAGGTGGAAGACTCTAGTCGATGTCGCTATCTGGGTAGACAGGGTAAATAGGCTCGCTGAGGAGGAGGACCTTCTCGTGGTGGTTGAGGGAAGGTCTGATTTCTTAGCCTTGAGGAAGCTCGGTGTTAGAGGTAAGATGCTCGTGCTCAGGGAGTTTTTAGAGTTTTTGGATGAACAGCGGCACTTAGGACTTGGAGGAAGGGCTTTCCTGATATTGACAGATTTCGACAAAGAAGGTCGACTGCTGTACCGCAGGCTCACTAACTTGGTGTGGGAGATGGGCGGCATTGTGAGAACAGATCTGAGAGAGAAGCTGCATAAGTGCGTCAGGATTGAGAGGATAGAAGACCTCAAGCATCTTATGAGTGACGATCTCTGGAACCTCGTCCACGAAGGGAGGATCTATTATGAAGGTTAGAATCTCGGCCAGGGTCTACCCATCGGAATCGGAGGATCGCGTCCTGAGGGCAATGAGGAACCTAGTACCTTTCGAGGAAAGCATGGATGAGGTTGAGCTACGCCAGGACTCGTGTTGTAGAGTGATCTCCGTGACTTTAGAGGGAATAGAACCTCTCCTTAAGCTTAGGGACAGCCTTAGAAACAACAAAGTTCTAGATACTGCCAGGATGCTTTTAGTCAAAGGAATGGCTGGGAGAAGCACTAGAATCAAGCTTCATAAACAAGCAGCTTATCTAGGCAGAGTTCGACTTTGTAGCTCCGATGAGGAATCTCCTCTTGGAGCGATAGATTTGGACATAGAATTTAACTGCACTCCCGAGTTATTTCTGGATTGGATGGCACCCCAAACCAGAGAAGGAAAGATACTCAAGGAGATAAAAACCTCGGAGCTGAGAGATCTTCTGGTGGATATTTAGCTTTACAGTTCATAGATCATCAGGTCCTTAGCGAAGATTAGAGGATTAAACATCCTCTTGGCCTCCTTTTCCAAGCGATCTAGGTCCTCCTCCCTATACCTAGCGCTGAAGTGGGTCAACGCGAGTGCTTTTGCTTTGCAAGCTTTCGCCACTCCTATAGCCTCGGAGATGGTACTATGCCCAGATTGCTCGGCTCTCTCTCTCAGATCGTCAGCGTAAGTGGCCTCATGAATTAGAAGGTCCGCTTCCGATCCCTCCTCGATGAGAGATCTGCAGGGTCGGGTATCCGAGGAGTATACCAGGAGTTTTCCCCTCCTCGGAGGGCTCATCACATCCTGTGGATGAACAACCTTTCCATTGGGAAGTTTTATAGGTATGCCCCTTTGTAGTAACCCCCTCAGCTCGAGTGGGACTCCCAGCTCGTCTGACCTCTGAGGATCAAACCTACCGGGCCTGTCGTCCTCCCTGACAGCTATCCCATACGTTGGTATATTTCCGTGAACCACGGGGAACATGGTGACCGTGTAGCCTTTCAGTCTGAAAGATGTCCTTCCTCTCACCTCAAAGACCTTGACCTCGAAGGATGATTCAACAGGAGCTACCTCAGTTATGGCCAGGAGAACATTGTGAAATCCCTGAGGAGCATATATCTCGAGTGGTTTTCTCCTCTTCAGAATGCTAAGAGTTTGTAGAAGGGGAAACACTCCATAGTAGTGATCTCCGTGCAGATGAGATATGAAGATCTTGGAGAGTCTGCCAAACCCTATTCCACTGCGTATTATTTGCTTTTGAGTTCCCTCTCCAGCATCCAGCAGTATGTATTCCCTGCCCAGATCAACTATTATCGATGAGGGATTTCGACTCACCGTGGGGACTGCTGCGGAGGTTCCTAGGAAGATGACCCTCATCGGCTTCACCTGGTCCTCTTCTCAAGTAGACACAGGTTCATTAATTTCTTGTCCATCTTGAGTTTGTAGCTTCCCAGAAGAGCGGCTCCTTTCAAACGTTCCACATCCGGGTTCATGGGTGCTAAGACCGATGCCCTTCCTCCTTCCTTGAGATATCTCCAGGTGCCGCTTATCCACCCCCAGCTTTCCGTGAGTGACACGATCGAATCCACAGTTAAGAGTCCGGGTTCCTCATTCGATCTGAACAAAAGATACTCTTCTCCAAGAGAAAATCCATAAGAGGCTAGTTCTAGCGATAACTCTCTAGCTATTTTTTCGTCTCTATAGATTCCGATGAAGGAAAGGCCCATTAAAAGGGATTCTCTAGCTATGGACGGTGATATCAAACAGGAGTCCATGATCAGACCGCCATCCCCGCAGCCCGACAGATTTATCATTGCCCGAGCGAGATGAGGTTTCAGTGGAACGCCATACCTTTTCTGAAGTTTCTCCCGTATTTTTAGATCGGTTCTCCTGAAGCTGAGGATCGGCTCTAGTACGATCACCTTGTTTGGGAGTTGTAGCACGTAGGCCTCTCCTCGACCATGAGGATTGTGGGTTGTGGGAGGGGACATGCCCAAAACTCTACGTTTAAGTGGAGCTTCTAGGATCAGATGCACAATTTCTGGATTTAGGTTGTTCATTGCGCAGATTACTGCTTCCCTTACGTCTTTCTCAGGATTTTTAAGGCTGAACTCTGACACCTTCCTCAACACAGCTTTTGTATAGGAGGATCTCCTGTCAAGTACTTCGACCAGCCTGTTTAGAGAATCATCATCTACATGGGTTTTGAGGAGGACGAACCTACCAGCGATGTTATCTAGAGAAGGAGGAATGCTAACGAGCTCCAACAAGGAAGTAAGCTCCATTTTAGATAGGAATCCTCCCTCGCCAGAAAGAAGAAATGTGAGAAGCACTGATGACAGAGCCTCCTTACTGCTCAAATTGGTTTAGGTGCGGGGGGTGGGATTTGAACCCACGAACCCCTGAGGGAGCGGATCTTGAGTCCGCCGCCGTTGGCCTGGCTTGGCTACCCCCGCGCTCACCGCCAGTGAGATGCCCCCCGGCTATTCTGTCTAAGATCCTCCTATAAAAGTATCTGTGATCGCTGTTCAGAGTGGCTATCCTGAAACCATCCCCCGATAAACTAATCGTTAGTTCTCTGGACGTGTTGTTCATAGGCTCTCCGTCCACGGCCACATAGAAAGGGACATTGCCTCTCACCTTGACGATGGATGACTCTGGAAGGACCATGGGATTTAGAGGCATATCAGAGCTGGGTTGCCAAGGAGCCAGGGGGGAGAGCACCATGCACCTCATTCTAGGATCAATTATGGGTCCTCCGACCGATAGAGAATAGGCCCAAGATCCGAAGGGTGTCGCAGCTATGAGTCCATCGGCCATAAACCTATTAAACTCGACTCCATCTATACATATGGTCAGCTTGACCGTCTTTCCTCTGGAGGGATGGGCCAAGAGAACCTCATTAAAAGCCCTCTCCTGAACTCCAGACACCTCCACGGAGCAGGCATCTATCACCTCGAAATCTCCAGAAAATAGCCTAGTCAAGGACTTCTCTAGTTTGTCCTCGGTTATCTCAACCAGTATCCCGAAAGTTCCGTCCTTCACCCCTATCACAGGGACCTTCCCCTCCGTCATGTGAAGTGCTCTTATCAGAGTTCCATCGCCACCGATGGATATGACCAGATCTGATTCCCCGGCTAGATGCTGAGGTAGAACTTCTATACCCCTCATCTCGAGCAGAAAGATTATCTTCTTCATTAGGAGCTCTGCTCTCCTGGAGAAGGGATTCACTACCAAGGCAACCTTTTTCGGTACTGACCACGGCACCATCGCAGAACCTCCTACTAACCCCCTCTTCACACGAAGGAAGTAATTATAAATCCCCTTCATCTGGATATGTTCTGGGCTTCTTAGGATGATGATGCTCCCCTTGCTTGACGAGAAGGGTCTCTCTCTCCTTGAGGAGGTATGTGTTCGCTCAGTGATAATCAAGGAGGATCTAGAATCATCTGATCTTCTGGAGTGGAGGTTTGTAAAAGGGAACAGGCTGTCCGTACCCTCTTGGCTTGCTGAGGTGCTTGTAGATAACGAAGCCGCCGAGTACTCCGATGATGAAATAGACCTCCGTCGAGTCGAGGAACTCTTGATCAGGGAGGAGCGGTCGACGAAGCCTCTTCCTCCGGAAGGATGTGTTTACTCCTATATACGCAGGGTTCTGAAGGACTCAGACCCAAAGCGATCTGAGAGAGCACTGGAGGACGGAATCTCTCTCCTGGAGATTAGGGTGAGCAAGCTTATCAAGTACTTGAGCAACCCTAATCTGCGTCGAATTCTCTTTAACATTGAGGAGAAGCTTACTTTTGAGGAAAGAGTTCTTGTCAGGGCAATGAACTCCTTGCTCAGATATTATATGAAGATCATTCTTGCGAGGGATGATGATGAGCAGCCTGTCAAGAGATGAGCTAAAAAAGGGATTCATCAGGTTTCTCAGGGAGTTTAAGGACGAGACAGGATCTAAAAAATATGAGGAGATGGTCTTAAGGCTTATAGATGAGAGAAGAAGATCTCTGGTAGTTGATTACAAGGACCTGTTCGCTGACCTGGACAGCCGTCCTATAGCAAAACATCTGCTGAAGAATCCCGAGGAGTGCATTGAAACAGGATCCTCCGCTTTAAAGGATCTGGTAAAGGAGTTGTCCTTGGACTACATCTCCGAGGACGCTGAAGCTTATCTGAGGAGACCCTTCCACCTGAGGTTCTGTAACCTCCCCGTGAGGATAAGCATCAGAGACATCCCGAAGTTCGCATTTGGCAAGTTCATTTCTCTGGAGGGAATCATAACCAGAATCTCTGATGTCTATGATCGGTTGTATGAGGCCGTCTACTCGTGCTCAAGCTGTGGTGATGTCTTCGTTTTTCCTTTAACCGAGAGCGATAAGGCTCCGAAGATGAGGGTTCAGTGTCCCAAGTGCAAGTCGCTCATGGAACTTGATGTCGAGAGAAGCGAGTTCATGAACTGGCAGTACATAAGAATACAGGAACGGCCGGAGGATCTGCCTCCAGGGGCCATGCCCAAGTACATAGACGCTGTGCTGTTGGACGACCTAGTTGATGAGGTGAAACCAGGAGACCGCGTCAAAGCCAGTGCCATAATAAGGATAAGACCGGGAAGAAGTTCTGACGTACTCTTCGGACCTCTCTTCAGGAGGTATCTAGAAATAAATTACATAGAGGCTTCTAGTAAAGCCTACGAGAAGGTTGAGATCTCCTCTGAGGATGAGACCAGGATCCGAGAGCTGTCCGAAGATCCCGATATAGAGAACAGGATAGTCAAGTCGATAGCTCCCTCCATCTACGGAGTCGACGTCGTAAAGAAGGCAATAGCCCTCACAATGTTTGGTGGAAATGAGAAGGTCCTGTCGGACGGAACCCGGGTCAGAGGAGAGATCAATCTTCTGCTGCTAGGAGATCCAGGTGTAGCTAAGTGCATCACAGGAGAAACCTTGGTGCTTTTGGATGGAAACTTCGTCCCTGTGAGTGAGGCGGTATCTCGGCTGGAACGTGATCGTAGTGCCGATTCCTTGAGGGATGGATTTGTTTGGAAGGCCTCCGTCGATATCAGATCTCTGGGAGAGGACTTGCGCATTAGGAAGATGAAGTCCAAGGCTGTAGCCAAAAGGAGGCATAGAGGAATCGTTCTCAAGATAGTCACGAGAAATGGTCTGGAGATAAGAGTGACTCCAACACACCCCCTCTTGACGCTGGGGGAGAAGGGACTCGGTTTTCTTGAATCTCGGGAGGTTCATCCCGGAACATTCATAGCCACCACTCGAAACTGTGAGGGAGGAGGGAAGCCCATTCCAAAGGAGCTTGCTTCCCTCGTGGGGCTCCTCTATTACGCCACTTTCAAGAAGAGGAAGGAGAAAACACCGATCGCCGAGGTGCGTGTGTGTAAGGAAAAGCTTGACGAGGTAAAACACCTACTTTCGAGGATAAAGGGGGTCAAGGTGAGATACATGTCCGAGGAAGGGAGGATCTCCTTAGCCCTCAGCCAGGAAATGGTGAACCTCCTGGGAAGAGATTTCTACAAACTCATAAGGGAGAGACCCTCTCGTGATCTCCCCTCTTTGGAGAGGATTAACAGTAAAGAGATTGCTGAAGCATTGATAGAAAGCATGTTCTGTGTATATAATCGTAGAAAAGGTTCTAGGAGAACGATATTTGCTTTTAATCTGGCAAGTGCTCTCAAAATACGGATCTTACTCTTAGTCCTTGGATATCTGCCGAGGATTTCCAAGACAAGGAGGGGATTCAGGATCTGGCTCTCTCAAGAGAGAAGAGCCGGTAAAGATGTTATTCCCTGTGTAGGCCCAACCTTGATCAGGGTCTTGGATAGATATGGTATCGATCCAGATCTTCTTGGCATATCCAAGAGAAAGGTACGCTCCTACTCCAGAGGAGAAGCTCATGTTCCCAGAGATCTGCTTAGAAAAGCCATGGAACTAGTTCCTGATGCTGATGATGTAGAGGTCTCATTTCTTAAGACTTTGTCGAACTCTGACATCCTCTGGGAGGAGGTAATTGGGATTGAGCAGGAGGCGTTTGACGGTTGGGTCTATGATATAGAGGTGCCGGGGTCTCACAACTTCGTAGCTAACGGGCTGATAGTCCACAATAGCCAGCTTCTCAAATACGTTGCTCAGGTCGCACCAAGAGGGCTCTACACTACGGGAAAAGGATCTACCGCTGCGGGATTGACGGCTGCTGTAGTCAGAGATGCCAGTACTGGAGGATGGACCCTCGAAGCGGGGGCTTTAGTATTAGCGGATAAAGGAATAGCCTGCATAGATGAGTTTGACAAGATGAGTGAGGAGGACAGAAAGGCCATTCACGAAGCCATGGAACAGCAGACGATATCTATAGCCAAAGCAGGCATAGTGGCTACACTAAACGCCAGGACTACGATAATAGCAGCAGCCAATCCTAAAAAAGGTAGGTACGATCCCTTCAGCAGTGTGGCTGATAACATAAACCTTTCCCCAACGATCCTATCTAGATTTGACCTGATATACCTCATAAGAGATCGTCCTGAGGAGGAAAACGATAGAAAAATAGCTTCACATATAATAGAGACGAGAAGGGGTTATAATCCCGAAGCTGAGCCTGAGATACCTCCAGATCTCCTGAGAAAGTACATAGCTTATGCAAGACAGAGGATCAAGCCTGTTCTCACTAGAGAAGCGGCTGATGAGATAAGAAAGTTTTATGTGGAGATGAGGAGGCTAAGTCGAGAGAAAGAGGAAGAGAGTGAGGCTCCTGAGCTAGCTCCGATACCGATCACTCCAAGACAGCTAGAGGCACTGATTAGGTTAAGCGAGGCCAGAGCACGGCTACACCTCAGGGAAGAGGTTCTCGTCGAGGATGCCAAAGTTGCTGTGGAACTGATGAGAAGCATGCTCCAGGACGTTGGATATGACATCACCACAGGGACGTATGATATCTCCGCTCTGATGACTGGAACCTTCGTGTCCGCCAGCAGGAGGAGAGAGGCTATAGTTAGGATACTGGCCGAGCTTGAGAAGAAGTACAGATCTGAGGAGGGGGTTCCCAGAAGCGAGCTGATAGCGGAAACGGCGAAACGATTGGGCTATATAGGTAAGGAGATTGTAATAGATAGAGATATATCTTCCCTCGTCTCTGAGGGAAGGATGTATAGACCTAAAGAGGGATATGTCAAGCTCGTTCCGAGAGGAACGGAGGAGTAGATGTGCGATCTTCCACCGCCAACTTTGATTTTGACGACCTTACATCGGAGGCTCTGATTAAATGGGGCATATCAGAGCTATATCCTCCGCAGAAAGAGGTTATATCCAGAGGACTACATCTCGATGGAAACTTCCTTCTAGCATCAGCTACGGCATCTGGTAAGACTTTAGTTGCTGAGCTAGCTATGCTAAAGGAGGTTCTGGAAGGAAAAAAGGCAATTTACATTGCTCCACTCAGAGCAGTGGCTTCAGAGAAGTTTAAAGAGATAGAATACCATTTAGGAGCATTTGGATGTAAAGTTAGGTTATCCATAGGCGATTACGACTCATCAGAGGAGCCTCTAGCCAGGTACGACGTGATAGTCACCACCTACGAGAAGTTCGACTCCATCCTAAGGCACGCACCAAGCTGGCTTGGGAAGGTGGGGGCAGCCGTGTTTGATGAAATACACTACCTCGATGACCCGGAGAGAGGCCCCACGGTGGAGATGACGGCGGTGAAGTTCATGGATCGAGTGCCAAACGCTAGGAGGATCGCACTGAGCGCTACCGTCACAAATGCGGATGAGATAGGTTCTTGGCTGGATGCTATAACAATAAAATCCTCGTGGCGACCGGTTCCCCTCAGATTAGGTGTTTACTTCAACGAGAAGATTTACTTTTGCTCTGGAGACGTGATCGAAACTCCTCACATGGGAGATTGTGTGATTGACGTATTTGATACTGATGTGTTGAATGGACAGATGATAGTCTTCTGTAACCGGAGAAGAAGGGCCGTGGCTTTAGCTAACAGGTTAGCCAAGAGATTTAACTTTTCACGATATGAGAAGCTGCGCGAGATAGCGGAGAGGCTGAGGAGGATTGAACCTCAGTCCCCCACTGTTGAAAAGCTCTCTAAGGTATTAACAAAGGGTGTGGCATTTCATCACGCTGGGCTTTCTAATGATGTCAGGTGGATCATAGAACGGTTGTTCAAGGAGAGGTTAGTGAGTATCCTCGTGGCAACACCCACTCTGGCAGCAGGCGTCAACCTTCCAGCCAAAACAGTCATAGTCCGCGATATGAGAAGATACTCCTCCCGCACTGGAAGAATGGAGTATCTATCGGTATCGGAGGTTAAGCAGATGTTAGGCAGAGCTGGCAGGCCTCTTTTTGATAAAATAGGCTATGGAATAGTGGTTGCTAGATCTGAGGAGGAAAGAGATTTCTTTCTGGAAAGGTACCTTGAGGGAGATCCGGAGCCCATAACCTCCAAGCTAAACAATCCGGATAAGCTCAGATCTCAGGTCCTCTCCCTAATTTGTCTCAAAGCTCCTTGCTCACCTGGAGATATAGAAGATTCGTTTCGAAGAACTCTGTTCTTCAGGCAGAGAAGGGGGTCTCTGAGAGGACCTCTTAGGAACACTCTCAACTTCTTAGTAGAGAACGGATTCATTAGCGATGGTGATCTGCTTCAAGCAACTAAGATCGGAAGGAGGGTCTCCGAGCTCTACATAGATCCATATTCATCTGCGATTATGTTAAGGAGCTCCAATCTGCTCAGGAGAAGAAGAAGAGGTCTGACTGGGGTTGCATGCTTCATAACAGCTCTTACTCCAGATATGCCCAAACTCAGCGTCAGCAGTAGAGATAAAAGCCTTCTTGAGGAGACGGCAGAGGACCTCCTCGGTGTGTTAGATGAGATGGATCTAATTGGCGATTTAAGTTGGGATACCATCTATGGTGCTCTAAAGTCGACAATGGTCCTCAAAAGCTGGGTTGATGAGGTTCCGGAGGGTATAATAGAGAAAGAGCTGGGCGTTGAGTCAGGAGATATCCACAGAATAGTTGAATCCGCTTCTTGGTTGTTATACGCTTTTGCTGAGATCCTGCGAATCAAGGGCGAGGATGATCTCTGCGATGATCTGCGGCTTGCCTCGCTCAGAGTCAGGCACGGAGTTAGGGAAGAGCTCCTCGATCTAGTCAGGATCACTGAGGTTGGGAGGATCAGGGCTCGCGTGCTCTTCAATGCGGGATATAGGAGCGTTTCAGATATATCTGAAGCTAGACCGGAGGATATAGCCCAGCTAAGTGGTTTCGGCATTCAGTTAGCGAAAAAAATTATAGAGAACGCCAAGAAGATTCTCAGAAGATGCCAGTTCATCCCATAGAGTATAGGTACGGCAGCGAAGAGATGAGGAGTATCTTTGATTATAGGAGGAGAATAAGACTTATGGCTAAGATCGAGGCTGAGCTAGCTAAAGTCGAGGCAGATCTCGGTGTAATACCGCGAGAAGCCGCTGATTCTATCGCTAAAGCTGCAGAGCAGGTGGATTGGGAGGACGTTTTACGATGGGAGAGGGTGACGAGACATGAGACCATGGCCCTCGTCAAGGCCATAGCAGAGAAGGCGGGGAAACATGGAGAGTACGTCCACCTCGGAGCCACATCCAACGATATACTTGATACTGCCACGGCTATTCAGGTCTCAGAGGCCTCCGAGATCTTGAAGAAAAAGCTCATCTCGCTGACTCGGGTGATGATCCAGAGGGGAAGGGAGAGCCTTGAGTACATAGCTCCGGCTAGAACTCATGGTATGATCGCTATTCCAATTCCTTTTGGCTTCAAATTCGCTGTATGGGTTTCCATGATGAGAAGGAATATTGAGAGGTTCATCCAAGCGTCTAAAGATGCATCCAAAGGTAAGTTAAGTGGTGCTGTGGGAACCATGGCGGCGCTTGGGGAGATAGGCCCGGAAGTTCAGCGCCGACTGATGCATTCATTAAAAATAGGGGAAGCGGAGATCTCCACTCAGGTAGTTCCCAGAGATGGACTAGCCTATCTCATCGAGGTTATGGCGTTAATATCTTCCTGCCTTGATCTGATTGCCAATGAAATAAGGAACCTGCACAGATCTGAGATCGGGGAAGTTGTAGAGCCTTTCAACGTAAAGGATCAGACAGGGTCCAGCACCATGCCCCATAAGATAAATCCGATAAACAGCGAAAAAGTCTGTGGATTAGCGAGAATAATGAGAGGGCTTGTGATCCCCTCACTGGAAAATGTGGTTTTGGAGCATGAGAGAGACCTCACAAACAGCTCAGTCGAGAGGGTGGTCATACCTGAGGCTTTTTTAATTTTAGACGAACAGCTGAAGGCTCTCTCCTTCGTCATGAAGAACCTCGCGCTGAGGCCGGATGCCATGAGATCGAACATAGAGAAGACGAGAGGCTTGATAATGGCGGAGAGATTGATGATGGTACTCGCCAGGAAGGGATTCGGGCGACAGAATGCTCATGAGATCGTCAGACGATTATCTCTGAAAGCTATGAGGGAGAGGAAACATCTAAAGGAGGAAGCTCTTTCGGATGAGGTCGTCTCCAGAAACCTATCAAGAGAGGAGTTAGATGAGATATTCGATCCTGCGACCTATGTGATCACAGGAAAAAGGATCGCTCTTTCTGTATTTGACTCTGTAGAGAAATTCCTCGATTCATTGGAGGGAGAGAGCACATGAGAGTGAGGTTTCTTGGAGGAGCTAGAGAGATCGGTAGATCCTGCATGGAGGTCGAATCCTCATCCACCAGGATCTTGATGGATGCTGGGATCAATCTAGGTCAGGGTGACAGATATCCTCTGGATCCCAGCGGTCCTGTTGATGCGCTTTTGATAACCCACGCACATCTAGATCACTCCGGATATTCTCCCAAGATAGTCAAGGACCACGATTGCCCAATTTTTTCTCTTCCACCCACAAGAGATTTGTCGGAGATCTTGCTCCTGGACTTCCTCAATCTAACCCCTCCAGAGGAGAGAGTTTTCTCTCATGAGAACGTAATGTATCTGAAGAGAAAGGAGCGTCTCGTGGACTACGATGCAGCTTTTATAGTAAAAAATTTAGAATTTCAATTTTTTAATGCTGGACATGTCCTGGGAAGCGCGATGATATACATGAGGGGGGAGGATAAATCCTTGCTCTACACGGGAGATCTCAACATAGTAAACACGAGAACGATAAGAGGAGCTAAAATGGACCTACCGAAGGTCAACTACCTCGTAATAGAGTCCACTTATGGGGGAAATCAGGACATACATCCAGCGAGGAAGAGAGTTGAGAAGAGGTTCATCTCGGATATAGCCCAGACCATTGAATGTGGGGGAAAGGTCTTGGTTCCCTGCTTCGCTTTAGGAAGGGCGCAAGAAGTCCTACTCACAATAATAGACTACATGGATTCAGGTGTTCTGCCTAAGACTCCAACATTCATAGATGGCATGATAAGGGAGGTCAACAAAATATACGCCATTCACTGGTTTTGGCTCAGACCGGAGCTGAGAAATAAGATAAGAACCTTAAGGAAAAGTCCATTTGAGCACCCATATCTGGATGAAGTGAAGAGTCGAGAGGAGATAGTCGACATAAACGAGCCCTACATAATAGTCACAACATCGGGAATGCTTCAAGGAGGTCCTGTCCTGGAGTACCTCAAGCATTTAGGCACAGAAGAAGGTAATTTAATCTACTTGACTGGGTATCAAGTCAGAGGAACTATCGGAAGGGACCTCCTAGAAGGAAGAAGGGAGATAAGCCTCCAAGATACCGGAGAGATTCTTGAGATAAAAGCTGAGGTAAAGTTTGCCGATTTCTCTGCTCACGCCGATCAGGTAGGTCTGATGAACTTCATATCGAGGATGAAGGGGCTAGAAGAAGTGATCTTAGTTCATGGAGAGCCTGACAAGATGAACGATCTTCGAAGGAAACTTGAATCCAGGGGCTTCAACGTGTACATACCTTCTGTAGGGGAGACGATCCTCCTATAAGAAGGAAGGAGCATTAATTGCTTATTATAATCGAGTGACCTTCTTTATTACCTTTGAAGTTTGATAGGAGCATGGTTAGAAGCATGGCCGCGGTCATGCAGATGAAAATGAGGGAGTCCATGCTCAGGAAGGTATTAAACAAGATCTTGAGCCTCTTCCGCAAGAAGAGGAAGATAGTTCTTGGAATTTATGGTCCAGTAAACTCAGGAAAAACCACCCTAGCGAACAGGATATCGAGAGACTTTCTAGGGGCGGAGCTTGGAAAAGTTAGCAGGATTCCTCACGAGACCAGAAAGCTCCAGCACATTGAGAACATAAAGTTAGCCATCCCTGGAAAGGGTGAGTTGCTTCTAGATGTGATAGATACCCCGGGAATAGCGACCCACGTTAGTTACAGGACGTTTCTTCGTTACGGGCTCAAGAAGGAGGAGGCCATGACCAGAGCTAAAGAGGCTGCCCTCGGAGTGATAGAGGCAATAAAGTCGCTGGATAGAGTTGATGTGGCTCTTCTGGTGCTGGACTCCACGAAGGACCCCACATCTCAGGTAAACTTCATAATAGCCGGTAACTTGAGATACCGTAATATACCTTACATAATAGTCGCCAACAAGATAGATCTCCCGTACTCCAAGCCGAAAACTGTCATGAAGGCTTTCTCTGGAGAGGAGGTGGTGCCGATATCCGCCCTCACCGGAGAGAACATCGAGGAGTTATATATGAGAATTTATGAGGTGGCTGTAGGGTGAGAATTAGCCTTTTCTACCAGGTAAGAAATAACGATGACCTGAAGAGAATTCTCTCGCGGGCGAGATCGGATGGTTTTGTCCTGTTGAGTAAGATAACTCCGCCACAGGTCGCTGATCTCATGGAAATTATGTTACAAGAGGCTAGTGTAGATGGGATAATGGATCTAGAACTTGAATCTCTGAGCCCTGAGGGGCCTGTGATCATATGGTCAAAGAAGCTCGTCAGGATTGATAAGAGCAAGAGAAGGAGGGAGATCGTGGTATCCTCGTTGAAAGAAGGGTGATTTCCGTGGGATTTGCTGTCATGATCTTCTGTCCTGGATGCAGGTTCAGCAAGATTGTCCGAGGACAAGATGACCTGATTGATCAGTGCCCTGTTTGTGGAAACCCTAAGATAGAGTACGTTGCTTTTTGGAGGGTAATGCCAATCAAAGAGGAAGACCCTGAGAGGACCCTCGAAGATAAGCATTCCAGAGAGGAGGAAGAGGAGTTCGGGAATAAGCCAGTCATACGGCTTACAAAGGAAGGAACCTGGGAGATCCCCCTCAAGGAGCTCATGAAGATAGGAGCAGCTGTAATTAAAGAAGACGAGGGAGAGTTCTCAATAGTCTGTTAATATCTTTCTGGTAAAGATAACGAAACCTGTGTGTCCCACCATTCGAGTAGCTGGACGCGTCCTTTCCTCACTGTACTCTATCTGCCTGATTAAGATCTCATGAATTTCGGGATCAGAAAAACCGCTTTTTTTCATAGTCATGCACGTCCTCCTGATCTGTTCATACGATGGAACGAATATCGTGAGGACCGCTCCCGGCCTCATGGCCTCATGAACCGCTTTGAGAGCATTCCAAGGATCTGGGATATCTAAAAAAGCTGCATCGACATCTCTCTCGTCAACTCTATGTCTTACATCCCCACGATGGAAGATCACGTTACCAAGGCCGAACCTATTCACGTTCCTCCTAGCTACCTTAAGAAACCTCTCCTCTTTTTCATAGCTATAGACTGTTCCTCTAGGACCTACAGCCCTGGAAAGAGCTATCGTCAACGAACCAGATCCAGAACCTGCCTCTAGAACCCTAGATCCTGGCAGGATTCCTGACTTTATTATGATGAACCCTGCATCTTTTGGGTATATTATTTGAGTTCTGCGGCCCAGCTTCTCCATTATATCGGCCGTAGTGGGTTTGAACACCAGGACTTCTGAACCCATATTGGTCTTAGCTACCGTTCCCCAGGGCTTCCCTATGATGTCGTCGTATCTTATGTATCCCTTATGTGTGTGAAAAGTCCCTCCTCCCTTCACTGTAACCAAGAACTTCTTGCCTCCCATCACCAAGAGCGCTACATCTCCGGGCTCTATGCTCATGTCGAGGACCTGAAGAAGAAGTTGAGTTCTCAGAATAAAAGCTTACGAGCCACCTTTATTGAGAGAACGGGATGGCTTAGAAGTTTTTTTGCTGTTTTAGTGATATTTATACCGTTAGCTAGGTTTACAACGTCCTCCTCACTGAGAACTTCAGCCAAGGTGTTGAGATCATTGTCGGAGAGACCTTCAAATACTCTAAGAGCTTTGAGACTATCCCTAATCCTCTTAATCCAAGGATCTCTATACCCCTCAATGAACCTGCTCAATCTCCTCTTTGAGGTACTTCCTTCCGACACTGCCTCCGCTGCAACCTCTCCAGCGATCTTTCCAGCAGCTATGGAGGAGTGTATTCCTCCTCCAGTAAATGGGATTACCGTCCCTGCAGCATCTCCGATGAGTATGATTCCATCATTCACAATCTCCTTCGCTAACCCGCCTATAGGGACGGCAGAACCAGCGGCGCCGAGAATTTTTGCACTTCCGAATATGTCTCGCCTCTCCGAGATGAACTTATCCAAGTATCTTCTGGGATCACCGGACCTAACGCCTATGCCTACATTGAAGATTTTATCGGATTTGGGAAAGATCCAAGCATAACCGCCAGGTGCCAGCTCATTGCCGAGGTATATATGGCCGCAGGTCGCATCAATTCTCAGTCCAGTCATTCTATATTGGTAGACAGGGATTAACTCCGTCCTGTTATCCATCCCAAGCGACTTAGCTACAACGGAGTTAAATCCATCCGCGCCTATCACAACCTTCGTAATATAGGTGTCACGAGAGGTTTGGACTAGAAGACGATCTTCCTTACAAGAAACCCTTCGAACAGGCTCTCCAACCCTTATCTCCGATCCTTGTTCAGCAGCCTTTCTTGCAAGTTCTAGGAGAAACAGGTCTTTGTTTATGGCATAGCCCTTCTCGGTTATCTCAACGAATCTCCCGTTTGGAGCATAGACCCTCATGGATAGCTCTTTAGATACTATTCCAGGAGCAGGATCGATCCCTGCTGTTCGGAAAGTGGCCTTGCTCACACCCTCACCGCAAGGTTTCCAAGCTTTTATCTCAGACCTGGCCTCTATCAGCAATGTTTTAGCTCCACTGCTGGCAGATGAACCAGCTGCAGTTGAGCCAGCAGGACCAGCACCGACCACTATGACGTCCCATTCCTCACTCAAGCTACCCCCCACTGAACTGAGCCATCACAATTAAAAACTGTAACTTACTCAGCGAGGGTTTAACTCAGGAAGGTTATTTCGTCGATTGTAGAGTGAAGGAGTGTTGAAAGCTAAACCTTAAATGGGAGGGAGCTCTTTCATAGCCTGATCCTCTCCAGGCGGGGGGTACACTGTGCAGCTGTTTAAACCGCTACTTGAGGCACATTTTAGAATTTTAAGGAAGTTAGAGAGGGCAGGGAACGAAGGAATTGTTGCTTCTGAGCTAATTCCTGACAGGGCTGCTAGAGAATCTGTTTTGAGGATCTTATCCAGCAATGGATTAATAAGGAGGCGACGGAGGTTTAGAGGAGAGCGGATTTACATAACCCGCCGAGGACTAACACTTTTGGAATCTATGGAAGAGGTGGGTAAACCTTTGGAGAGCGTTATCAGTTCACACACGTGACTCTCTCCCCAACATTTTTATTTTCAGACCACCGATCCCACCGATCGTCCGAGTGGATGAGCGATGAGAATAAGGGCCAGGGATGCATCTGCAAGACTTGGAGAAGTTCCAACGAGAGGAGGGCTCCTCAGAACTCCTAACTTCCTTCCAGTGTACAATCCCAATAAACCCCTGATCTCCCCCCAAGAGATGAAGGATGTTGGGGTCGAGGCCCTGATAACGAACTCCTACATAATATACAAAAATCCCAGTCTCAGAGACAGGGCCATCTCGGAAGGACTTCATCGGATGTTGGCATTCGACGGAGTCATCATGACCGACTCTGGCGCCTACCAGCTTTACAGATATGGGGAGGTTGAGGCCTCAAACGAGGATATAATAAGATTTCAGCATAGGATAGGATCTGACATAGCTTCAATCCTTGATACCCCGATGGACTCTGTGGTCGACAGGAAAAGAGCGGAGATTCTCGTCTCAATAACAATAAAACATGCTGAGGAGTGGAAAAGATTGAGCGGTGAGGTTGAGGGGACACTCTGGATTGGAACCCCCCAGGGTGGTTTGTACAAGGACCTCGTCAGAAGATCAGCTAAGAAGATCTCTGAGCTTGGTTTTCAATACTACGGCGTGGGCTCTATCAAGAGAGCGCTTGAGAGCTATGACTTCTGGACACAAGCAGACCACCTCCTCTTCGTGAGAAGCTTCCTTCAACCCGACAGACCAATACATTTTTGGGGAATAGGGCATCCAGCCACCTTCTCTTTTTTCGTGGCTATAGGAGCAGATACGTTCGACTCCGCAAGCTATGCACTTTACGCCAAGGACGAGAGGTACATGACCACTGATGGTACACTTAAATTGAGCGATCTGGAAGAGTTTCCCTGCAGTTGTCCTGTATGTATCAGAAGGACTCCGCAGGAGCTTAAGGAAATGGACCGAAATGAGAGGATGAGGCTGCTGGCTCTCCATAATCTCTATGTATGTGTTAAGGAGATGAGAACCATCAGGTCAGCTATAAGGGAGGGATGGCTCTGGAACCTGGTTCAGAGAAGAGCCAGGTTCCACCCCTACCTCTTACATGCACTGAGAAAGACTCTGGAGGTTTACGGACGCCTTCTAAGTGAGTACGAGCCGTTCACAAAGAGAAGAGCGATTATGTATCTGGGAGAGGAAAGTCGACTCCGGCCTGATGTTCAATTAGCTGCTAGAAGGATAAAGGGGATCGATGGCAGATCTTTCAGAACTGAGCTCTATGGCGACGTGCCGCTGGGACTTAAATACGCTTTTCCCTTCGGACAGACGGTCTACCTTGAGGAACTCGAGGTTTCTCAAGAACCTAAGGACGAGGAGATAGTGAGCGCGCTTCTGCAATATCAGTTTGGAAAGGAGGCGTCTGAGATCCTAAGATTTGGAGAGCTGCGATTGAACAGATCAGGAAAGACTGGAATGCCGCGAGATGTCTTCTTGTCAGATGTCAGAATTGGATTTATAAGGCCGGAGGACGGCCTATTCGTTCCGTCGCTTGATGGTGCAAGGCTTCTCGTGAAGGTCCTGCCTTTTCCCAAGGGGAGGATCATCGTCAAGGAGAGGTTCAGGAACGCTGTAGCTAGAGGAACTACCGTCTTCTCCCACTTTGTTGAGGATGGAGATCCAGACATCAGGCCCTATCAAGAGGTTATAGTGGTCTCAGTGGACGATCAGGTGCTGGCCACGGGTAAGACTATTCTCTCCTTCAGTGAGGTACGATTTTTTCGTGGACACCCCTTCGTCAGGATAAGACATCATGTTCTTAGTCGAGTGGAGTGAAGCACTCGAGAAGCTCCCTGAAAACCTTTATCCTGACGTCAGGTGTGATGGTCACCTTCACCATCCCCAGGCGAGGTTGACCATAGACGAAGACTGAGCCCATTGGAAGAAGAAGGGCTGCTGGATAACCAATCAGATCCTCCTCTCCATTTACAATGAGCAAGACCTTCATCCCGTTCATAGCAAGGACCACGGATTCCAAGAAACTTTTCCACGCCTCTTTAGTTATGAAACCAGGGGGGTTGTTGCAGACCTTCACTTTGTACAGGTCCAGCTCTCCCAGAGATTCCCTTGGATACTCTGCCCTGCTCCGTTGTTCTCTTAGATCGATAACGCATATGTCTGGCTTTACTCCCTGGGCTAAAAGCTCTCTTGTCACTCTATCTCCTATTGATACAAGCATCCGATGCTCCGTGTTGGACAGCTTGCCCACAAGAGAACCCTTCAGCTTCCTGGCAGTAGATCTGCAGGTTTCCTTCAGCCTCAGATCGTGAGCGAGAAAGGGGATCAGTTCCCCCCTTACAAATACGTCGACCATGGCTCCACCTTCAGCGTTCATCGAACTATTGGAGCAGTTCTATGGGGGCGCCGGGATTTGAACCCGGGTCTGAGGCTCCCAAGGCCTCCATCCTAGCCAAGCTAGACTACGCCCCCGAGGAAGAGGCTTTGCCAAGTGATTAAAAATGTTTTTTCAGCTTACGGTACATAGACTCCAGAGAGTCGCTTATTACCTTCGTGTCGGATATCACCGGCATGAAGTTGGTATCCCCGTTCCACCTGGGAACGACGTGAACGTGGACATGGCCCTCGAAACCCGCTCCAGCTACTCTCCCTATATTAACACCTACATTGAACCCGTCAGGATTCAGAGCCTTTCTTAAAACCTCTATCGCTTTGTTCACTGAGAGCCAAAGCTCTTTGGTCTCCTTCTCATCCAGCAATTCGAGGGAGGGTACGTGAGAGTAAGGTGCCACCATCAGGTGACCTGGGTTATAGGGATATCTGTTCATGAGGATGAAGGTCCTATCTGAGCGCATCAATATCAGAGCGTTCTCATCTGATTCTGAGGGAAGCTTGCAGAAGATACATTCGGTCCCTTTATCGGAGGCCGTTTCTATATATTCTATCCTCCAAACAGCCCACAGCCTTCGGAGGTAGCTCAAAGTTCTCCCTCCATGAGAAGGGATATCGCCTCAGCCAAATCTCCTCCTGTCTTGATCAAAGCCTCTCTAGCTTTCTCCTCTGATACCTTGGCCTGCGAAGCCACGAGTTTAACGTCCTCATCAGATGGAGCAGGTATCTGCTCTATTCTTTCTCTTTCCTCGTCCTTTATTTCTTCTACATGGGTTGTCCTCACTTCATAACTTCCAGTTATCTGGAAGATCTCCTGGCCAGAGAACTTTGTCTTTATGACGCTGGGGTTCCTGAACAGATATTCCTCACCGCTCTCCAACCGAATTATTACTTCTGATGCGCTCAGTTCGTTGAAGTTTATATCCATCCCTCTGAAGGCCTTGCGGAGTTTGCGCATATTGAGACCACTAGACATAAGTTATGTCCCTAGGCTACTCATTAAAAAGTATCGAGTGAGACCTTGAGTAGGAGATCCGAGTTGACCAGAGGGCAGGTATATGTCTGTGAGGTATGCGGGAAGACCTTGGTAGGAGTTCCCACAGTTCTTGACCTAGGCCACTGCAAGATCACCATATGTCCCAAGTGTGCTAGAAAGATAAGAGCGGAGAGAATAAGCAGAGAAGAGAGGAAGGTTGTTATCAGAAGAGAGGAGCGTCCTCCCATTCTAGAGAGGAGGAAACTTCCAAGGGTGGAGAAGAAGGTTCCTGCTGCCAGGAGAAAAGCCTCTTCCGAGGAGGTAGACCTGATAGACGGTTATGGGATGAGGATCAGAAAAGCGAGGGAATCTCTTGGACTCACTGTCGAGCATGTGGCCAAGGCCCTGAACGTCAAAGCATCGCTCATAAGACATATAGAGGCTGAGGAGATCATACCACCCGTACACATAGCCAGAGGACTCGAGAAGCTGTTAGATATAAAGATAATAACCAGAAATCCAATTGAATCTCCGGACGCCTACGGCTCCGCTCCCACCACGTCAGTGGGTTTTAGAAAGCCTACGATAGGGGAGATGGTAGATATAAAGGTTAAGAAGAATAGGAAGGAGTAGATATGCCGACCAATCTCCCTCCTGAGGCTCTCAAGAAATGGGACGAGTATTCTAGAGCGAGCACTCCTGAGGAGAAGTTCATCAAGCTGAGAGAGTTTTATGCCCTAATACCCAAACACAAGGGGACCGAAAAGCTGGAGAAGTTCATAAGAAGAAGGATGTCCGAGCTTCGTAAGGAGATTGAGAGGCAAAGGGCAGCTAGGTCGAAAAGAGGAATTGGATTTACTGTGGAGAAGAGGGGTGCTGCTCAGCTTGTCTTGATAGGCTGTACCAACTCAGGAAGGAGTACTTTGCTCTCTCTGCTCACCAATGCCAGACCAGAGATCTCTAGCGCCCCGTATACAACTGTTAACAGGCCTGAGGAAGGTATGATGGAATTTTCAGGGGCTAAAATTCAGATAGTAGAGGCTCCTCCGCTTGTTGTGGGAGGAGGACGGCTCACGAACCTCGCCATGACGCTGGCCTACAATGCTGACGCTTTAGGGATTGTCGTCAACAGCCACTCACTGGAGGATCTTGGGTCCATACTTGAGGTGCTCTCAAAGCATAGTATAGAGATCAGAAGGCCTGAGGGGTTCGTTCGCATCAAGAGGAGCAGAGCAGCTCCTGGCATCATAATAAGAAGGAAAGGTATACTTATCGATTGTAAGGAGAGCGATGTCAGGGAGCTTTTGAGAAGATATGGTGTTCGAAATGCCTATGTTGATGTAGAGGGAAGGGTTCGCCTATCTGATGTGGAATCAGCTCTCTTTAGAGAGATCAGATACAAGCCCTCAGTTCTGTTTGTGTCTAGGGGTGATCTCCTGAATGAGGAGAACTTGAAGCTTCTCAGATCACGTTACAATTTTTTCATAGATATCGTGCCCTTCACCAGCAACTCGATCATAGACAAGGAGGATTTGGGCAAGAAGATCTTGGACGCCTTGGGTCTCATTAGAATTTACAC
The DNA here is from genome assembly GCA_027491735.1 of Thermoproteota archaeon. Lineage (GTDB taxonomy): Archaea > Korarchaeota > Korarchaeia > Korarchaeales > Korarchaeaceae > Methanodesulfokora. The sequence continues at coordinate 32,798 of JAOZGP010000009.1, forward strand.
GAGGAATAAGATGGATAAAGAGGCTTCTGATAAGGCTCTTATCGTCAAGAGAGGATCTACTGCTCTAGATGTTGCTAGGATCATTCATGAGGAGCTTTATAGAAGATTTAGATATGCTAAAGTTTGGAGTGAAAGGCTTCCCTATAGCCCCATGAGGATCGGTCCTGATTTCGAGCTTGAGGATGGAGATCTCATCGAGATCGTCTGTTAGAGGTGTGAACCTATGGGCACATATGAGGAGAAGCTTCTAGTCTCTAAAGAGGCGGTAAAGATCCTCAGAAAGGAGGAACCTCGGAGAGTGGGTCTCGGATCCGGAACGACGATGGAGGTGTTCGTCAGGGAACTATCAAGGGATCCCATTTCAAGAAAAATTAACTTTGTTGCAAGCTCGAGAGCTATAAGGGTTATTGCCAAGAGGTTGGGGCTCTCAGTAGAGGATGAAGAGGGGTTTGAACCTGTCGACATGACGTTCGATGGTGCTGATGAGGTCGACGATCAGCTCAATCTCCTCAAGGGGGGAGGGGGCTTCTTGACTCGAGAGAGGATATTGGCCGACTCTTCAGAAAAATACATAATCCTGGTAGATCACACGAAGGTCGTCAGACAATTATGCACGGGCAAACCTCTTCCCGTGGAGGTAGTGAGATTTGGGGTGCTAAATACAGCTAAGAAGATATCCAGGCTAACCAACGGTAGGGTCACCTTGAGAAGGAGAAGTGAGGGCGTTTTTGTGACAGAAAACGGTAACTACATCTTAGATGTCCTCTTGGAGCCGTTGAATGACCCAATGGAGACATATAACAGACTTAAACTCACCTCAGGCGTTGTCGAAGTTGGCCTCTTCTGTCATCTAGCAGATCTCGTGTTGATAGGAGAGGGAAAATCAGTGAAATCACTGTCGCCAACCAGAAGCAGCCCAATTGAGAGGGTTTAATGACTCCGCTCCTGCTTCTTAGTTGTGTGCAGTTGACCTCCTCCCCGCACTGAAGTGCGAGGATTCCTAACGGTTGCGTATATCCTCAGCCCCTTGCCAAGGATATACGTGGGGTGGGCCAGCACCCCGTTAAACCAACCTGCCCGCAAGGAGCAG
>JAOZGP010000014.1 GCA_027491735.1 Thermoproteota archaeon
GTTGACCCTCCCGCCCACCCAGCATTAAACGTGTGCAGCGAGGCTTTATGAGTTTAACTCTCCACCAACCACCCCCCTGATTCATCTCCGCCCTTGCAGACGGAGCCTTCTTAGCGAGGGTGGTAAACATCTAAGACCTCTGCAGCTTCTAAAAGCATGTAGTGCTCTTTCCACGTTAATGAGTATAAGCTGGGGGACTAAAGACAACTGCCGAGAGAACTACCGCAAATCTTCTTTTTGTCTTTAGTCTTTGGATGCTTTTTCATCCCTTTGTCTCCGTCGGTTTTCATTAAGCTATTTAATTTCCCTGATCATGGATTTGGAATTATAAATTATTTTAATAAAACTATATTTCCCATACCCCTTCTCCTCCTCTCAACCAAGCCTCTGCTTTCCAGTAGATCCAAGGCCTACTAACACTTGCTTTTGACAAACCTGTCTTCTCAACTAATTCACTCTGATTTATAATGCCACCTGATTCGATTATTGCTTTGTATATTTTTGCCTCATCATCCTTCAGAGTTTTTGCTATCTCTTCCCACATTCTCTTCCTTTCTTCCAGAATAGCCTCTCCTGCTGTTTTTCCAGTAATTTCAACATGATAGATTAATTGTGCAGTACTAAATCCGAGCAGGATTGAGAAGATCGTCATCACCACAACATCAGAGTAAGTGAAGAACTTCGGCAAGCTTTCTGACGAAATAGCTGCCCCGTTTATCGAAATTACCAGATGGATGGGAGTGAGTAATTTATAGACTAACATAAACGTAGATATGATAAGAGTACACGCAAAGATCAAATCCTTTTTCGTTATGCTGGATCGCATCATCCCACCATAGTTAAGATTTGAAAAATAATAAAAAGGAAAAAATCCAATAACGCGTTAGGTGGAGGGCTGCATACCCTTTGAAACTGATGATGGGCAGGACACCGGATATATGTTGGTTACGTTGTTGCTCCCGAAAGACACAACTATCGAGTAGCACTTATCCCCTGACATTGCCCAGATAGTTGCTCCTGTTATTTTTACCTGGCCGTTTTCATCAACTGCAACATTTGGACCTATCGAAAGAATGGTAGAGGCCTGCACATTTACTCTCGGATCCTTAGATGCTATATCGATCGCCTTTTTCTTTTGTTCTTCTGTAAGATGTGGTGCTGCGCCTATGTTCTTTATGCGTCCGACAGGTGTTTTATTAACATACAGTATTATCTCTCTGGCGCTCTCAACAATCTTGCCGATCTCCAGAGTTCTAACTGGAGATTCTGTATTCATTTTATTCACTTTTACTGTTCCAATAATCTCTCCGCCGGAAGTTGCTACTGTAACGATGCCGTTTTCCTTATTCCAGCTTAACCACACCTCTTTTACCGGCTGTTGTGTAACTTTGGCTATTATGCCGCTGCTACCCACTGCCGCCGCTGCTACGCCACCTATCATCCCTGCCAGCACCAGCCCCAGCACCAAGAGGTATCTCACGCCTTTCGCTTTCATTTTTGCTCACCAATCAAATTCAGTATGAAACACCATAAAACTCATGTATGTGAAACTGGTTTCAAACCGGTTTCAAGCATTTTTCATATGCAAGGTGGAGTTTTAGACAGCGTCAGACTGTGTGAAAGCTCCTTTTGTTGTGGTGGATTGGTCATGTGTTGTATATAAAGCAGTAACCGCTCAAACATTCTGAAGCGCTCAAAGATCTGAAATTTCTGTGATTCCAGAGAGACGCTTTCAACGTACGCCGGCAAATCGAGATCTTCTCACTCATCTATGAATCTAGTGGGGGGTGAGGGGCCCCCGCCCGGTGGACCAACCCCTTTGGGAGAGGTGTCTTCCCGGATCCAGCCTCCACTCCAGCGCATGGACAGCACCAACTGTCCGCATTAGGGCTGCTCCCTTCCGGGCCTGACCCGGTTCTGCGGTAAAGGAGGTTCAGCCGCCCTTCCGAGCGGCCTACCCCCACCAGCGGCCCGTCCAGGCGGAGCACTCATCAGCCAGACCAGAGAATCCTCTCCTAAGGAGTTCGGTCGCCCGAGTGGGTTGCTGGCCCTGGCGTTAGCCTTCCAGTCACAGGGACCGGCTAGATCCCCGGCCCTACCCCCTCACCCATAAGAACTAAGATGTTTGCATATTTAGGTCTTTCTTGGAGAGATATTGGTAGTGACCAAACTAGAAAGTTTTTTAAACTTCTCATCTCAGAAAGCCTTGGTGCCGGGGTAGCTCAGCTCGGTCAGAGCGCCGGACTCATAATCTCGGCGAAAAAGGAATTAAGGGCTCGATGGGATATCCGGAGGCCGCGGGTTCAAAGCCCGCCCCCGGCATGGATAACCCTTCCGATTTTGAGCACTTTTTGCAATTTTCCAGAAGCTTCCACGGTGTTTACCCTGTCAGGATCTTCTCGCAACTTGGTGACACAATTCGTGACAGCTTAATGTCTCTTTTTAAGAACAGAGACAGTGACGGGATTTCACCATCGCGCGTCTGTGGAAAGAATGCTCGGAAATTTCGAACCCCTAACGAATTTAAAATAAACACGTTAAATAAAAAATAAAACAAATTGAAACTTTCAACAAATCATCATAATAAACTTCTTCTGAGTGTTTATATAGGTTTAAGTTTTTTAAAAATTTAATCCCTCAGCCCCAATAAAATAGAAAAACGGTGCTCGTTTGCTGCTTCAGTTTGCACCCAGTGCAGACATTGGATGTTACATTAGTAGATTCCATTAAACTGTTTCATATAAGCTCTTCAATCTGGATGAAAGCCTGAGAATTAGTAACATTATTGGTATTTGGATGAGAGGAGCTACTGCCGCTGGAAGAGCTACAAGAGCCCCAAACGCAGTTACCGCTATTCCTATTGTAATTGCATGATTTTTTGCAGTTACACTGTACACAAGAGCTATTGCATCTCCATAGTCAAAGCGAAGAATCTTAGAGAGCAGCACCACAAGCAAAGAGTTGAGAGGGTAAAGTATTGCAATACCAAATACTACGAGAAGCACATAGTGAAAGTTTGGGACGATAAGACTTGCCTGTGTTGAGATTATAATAAAAACCATGATAAGCATTCCACAGGTTGAAATTGCGGGAAATCTTTGGGCAATCTGCCTGTATCCTTCCATACCAACCTTGTGAATTAGGAGCTTTCTTGTAGCAATTCCGGCAATAAGTGGTAATATGACAATCAAAATAAGTTTCTGAAATATCATAAAGGGATCAATTTGTATGTAAATTCTTGCAAGAATCCACATCCAGAATGGAATAAAGAATATTGCAAGAATGAGACTTAAGGCAACGATTATAAGAGCTGTTTCTACTCTTCCTCTAGCATAACCCGTCCATGCCGCGACCATTCCGCTGCATGGAACAACTATTTTGAGAATGAAACCTGCTGCGAGATAAGGAGTACTTTGAAAGAGTAAGTGTGTCCAAAGAAATGCGAGCAAAGGAGATATCAAAAAGTTCATAAAAATTGCAAGAAAAATAGGTTTTGGTTTTCTAGCAACCTTGATGATGTCCTCAATTCTCAAATTTATCATCATCGGGTAGAGCATAATAAAAAGATAAAGAGGGATAAAAGGCTTGAAGATACTTACTTTTTCTGGAAAATAGCAACCTACAATAAGGGCAAAACTTATTGAAACTGCAACCCAGATAGGCAAATACTTACTAATGATTTCGACCCAGCTCATTTTATCTTTCATTTTCAAATCCCAACGCACCCTTCTCTACGATTATACGCGAGCATTTTTTTCTGACAAACTCTACAAATCTGTAGATCGACATAATCTCAAAAAATTTAGGTAAGGCAGACATATCCCTGCCAGATGAACTTCAGCGAAACGTACAGAAACACAAAGCCGAATATAGCTTTGATAGCCCACGGTGGAACTACTTTGGTTAACCTCGCTCCAATCTGTGCTCCTATAATCGTTCCGATGCCGAGGCATATCGCAGCTATTACGTCAACAACTCCCTGATAGAGCTTGAATGCTCCACTAACTACTGCCATGCTAATGAATGATGCTAAAGATGTGCCTACCGCTATCTTCACTGGAGAGCTCAGCAGATATATGAACGAGGGCACTAAAGCGTAGCCGCCACCAAGCCCAACGATGCCCGTAATAATCCCGATGAAGAACCCTATCGTAGCTTTTGCTGCTCCAGAACCCGGAACGACATTGCCGGGCTTTTCTGGCATTTTTCTTTTCACAGTCCCCTCGTATATCATTCTAATCGAGACGTAGAGAAAAGCGAAGCCAAGGATGAAGTTGAGCAGCCAGAGCTGGTTTGAAATGTAAAAGAAGATCACGCTGCCAACAGCAGCGCCAACTGCACCGCTTACAGCAACAACCTTCGCTGTTGAATAGTCAACGTTCTTCAACCTTATGTGTCCTATAGCTCCAGACGATGCCGTCAAAATCACTGCCGTAATCGTCGTTCCGATTGCTACTGGAAGCGGGTATTTGAAGAGAAAGGCTAAAGCTGGAAGCATTATCACACAGCCACCTATGCCCAGCAAACCACCAAGGGTTCCGGCGATTAAGCCCGTTATTAAAAGAAGTGTAGCCGTGATTGCATCCGCCATTATAGCACCTTCTCTTCAACAAGCCATGTCAGCAGTTTTAAACCTTAAGCAAACATCAATCAACTTCGACAACACCACAATGGAGCTTCTCAGGTCTTTCAGAAGCTGCACAGAAAAAGAACACTCTGATACCGTTAAACCCTCTGAAGATTATCCTGCCTTTCTAAGATACAGTGGGCAGTTTTACAAAGCTGTGTGGGAGTGTGGAAAAACACAGATATGGGAAAAGGTTGTTCAGGATAACTGGAAAGTTCTCATACTCTCTGCGTATTACGGCTTTTTGAAAATCACAGATCCCGTAAAGGATTACAACCTGCAGATGTCGAAACTCAAAGCGAAGTGTAAAAGGAAACTTCCGCAGGTGTTGCAAGCGATAAAAAAATGCCAATGTTATCGAGAACATTTACTTCCTTACCTCAGAGACTTACATCAATCCATTCAAAGGCGAACTCGAAAATATCCATCGAGTGGTTCCGTTTGATTGGAAAGAAAATGAGATTCGCGGATACATGCTAACGGATTACTACAAAGAAGCTGGCTACCTGTTTGCCTCGATAATTACGGGAGAAGTTCGAGGGTCTGCTGGCTTTGTAGGCTTGAGGTGATGTGAATGGATCATGAGCTTGTTGAAATGCTGAAGAGCTTTATTAAGAAGAACTCCAGAGTGCCGGATCTGCAGTTTGATCCTGCTCTTGAGCCCAAGCTTCCTGTGGATCCTTACCCCAAGAACTACGAAGAAAGGAAAAGAACAGCTCACTACCTTCTGCTTGTTGCATCAATAGACGAGGGTAATATGATCGGAAGAGCAGATAATGCAAGAAAACTCATTGCAAATTTATACGAGTGTTTCGATGAAAAGCTCTTCGAAATAACCGACGAAAGCATCCTTAAGAATGCTCTGGATAATGCTGGTGCTGGCTTACCGCTTGGCAGGCTTAAGGGAATGATTCCGAAAATTCTCGCAAGTGTTAACAGGTTTGTAAATGAAAAAGCAAATGGTGACCTTATTGAATACAGCAAAAAGTTTCACATACCTTACGATTTTGTTGAGCAACTTGGAAGAAGCATCGTTCGCATGGGCAAGGATAAAACCTTCGCAAGGAAGAAGGCTTGGATGTACATGTGCTGGATGGTCAGGGATTATCCCGATCTGAGAATATTCGATCACTTTTCTCCAAAGGATCTCTTCGTGCCGCTTGACAAAAACGTCGCAAGGGTTGCAGTGTGTTTAGGAGTTATTTCATCTCCTGAAAATCTGAGCTGGAATGAAGTGGTGAAAGTAACCGAATTCGCGAGAACTCTGTATCCTGACGATCCTGTGAAAGTTTATTATCCGTTCTTTCTTTTAGGAAGGGAGATAGCTAAAAGAAAACTTCCACTAACTGTACAAATTCTTAAGGAGCTTCTAAAGACCAAAACCTAAGGCTTTAAATTAAATTTTTAGAATTAGATAAAAATCATTAGAGGATAGCTTTACTTTTATGATGTAAGCAAATAATGTTTTACTCGATTGAATAATATTTATATGCTCAATAAATCTCATTTATCCTATGCCTCAAGAAACTTCTAGGATAGAAGCTAAGGAGATTAAGGTAAGAGATCTTTTAAGCAACCACCTTTTTGAAATACCTATTTATCAGAGACCATTCAGCTGGAATGAGGATAATTTTCAGGCATTAGTTGAGGATGTTTCAGATGCTATGGAAAGTGGTGAGGAAAGTTATTTTCTAGGTACAGTTCTTCTCAGAAGAAAGAAGAACGATTGATTTCAGTGATAGAGAACTTGTTAAAGATATCATCCTGTCAAAACTCGATGACCAGCAGTTTTATTCTCTTAAAGGTGGGAAAATGGCAAGATATGTGCTTTTAAGGCTGGACATGGAGATGCAAGAAGAGAACTTTGCGGTTATTCAAATTGGGAAACCATAACAGTTGAACACATATTACCGCGCAAACCACAGGGAGAGTGGCTGAATGTATTTTCTGAAGAGGAAGTCAAGGAGATCGTTAACAAACTTGGAAATCTAGCACTCCTTAACAAACGAAGAAATTCCAGAGCTTCCAACTATGAATATAGGAGAAAGCTTGAGAGTTATTTTGACATTACACGCAATCCTTTTGCAATCACAACGATGCTCAGGAATTACAGCAGTTGGGATAGACGAGCTTTCGAAAAAAGACACAGGAAACTACTGAATCTAGCTTTCAAGATTTACATTCCTCAAAAGCTTGTGTAAACTGATAATATTTCCTCAAACTCAAATCTCCACTCTCCCTTTTTCAGCTTCTCCCTGAGCTCTTTCAGCGTAATCTCCTCCTTATTCAGCATCTCCTCAACCCTCTTCCACTCGCTCTCGTGCCTGTATTTCCTTCCGATCATCTCGCTTATGAGTCTGTCAATGGCAGAGAAATACAGGGTCATGATTCCAAGCTTTTTGGCCATGTGCATCGCTTCGGTGCTCCAGCCCAAACCAATCATTATAGGCAAGACATTTCTAGCATTCCCGAAAGCTGCCTTAACTCTATCATCAAAGTTTGCGACATGCTCTGGCCTGACGAGAGTGTACTTGCTCTCTATTGGGATTATGATATCCAAAGAGGTTCTACCGTCAGCCATCACGTTAAAGGCATAGAAGGTACCCTTTATCAGAATGTCGAATTCAAGCTTTCTTCCCTTCTCCGTAACCACCCAGACGTTTGCAACTTTTTCATCCCTGAAAACGAGAGGTATTGAGAACTTGCTGAGCTCCGGGTTCTTTCTCAGCTCTTCGGAGCTGCAAAGAATCTGGAAAAGCCTCGCAACTAACTTTTCGTAGAAGATTCTTATCACCGTCTTGATGTTCATCCTTGCAAGAGATCTCGCTATCTCTTTCTTCAGCTTTTCTTCCCAGTCGGAATCGAGATTAACGAGAAATCCCTCGTAACCGTAGCCTGAGCCGGATTTTGGAATAACATAGCCGAGCCAGTCGATGAAGGAATCTCTCTTGAACTCGGGAATTTTTGACATCGACCTTCACATATTCATGGAGCTCTCAATGTTTATCTCGACCTCTATGCACTTTGCAACCTTCTTCACGTGGTATCTCACCTCATCTGGCGTGAGATAGAGCTCTGAAGTAATCCTGCTCGTGGGCACAACCTTCTCGCTTTTTACGAGATCCCTGACAGTTCTCAAAACCTCATTCTCCCTTATGTAACGCTCCCTGTAATTTTCAAGCTGCTCTTCCGTAAAATACCAGACCCACTTTCCATCAACCTTTATCCCTCTCAAACCGACCTTTCTTAAAGGCTTGAGAACAGCTCTTGTCAAGGAAGAAGTTGCGTTGTAGAAATCTCTCTTAGACTCTATTTTGTAAACCTTGTACTTCTCGTTGAGCCTTTCAAGGATTTAATCAATGGTTAGCGCTGTATCAGAGCTTTTCAGAATTTCAAGAACGAGGTCTTTCTTTTTAACCCTCTCGCCTGCTTCATCCTTTATCATTTCATAGGAAACAAATTTCACGGAATACTCCTTTCCATTGAAAGTAAAGTCGACTATTCTTCCAGCGTACTCTATCGGAGCGTAGAAGTATGCCTTCACGTTCTTCTTGCTCTTCACGCTTGCGTAAGGAGAAGTCGGATATTCTTCAATCTTGACCAGCTCCTCCGATCTTGAAATTCTTCCCTTTTTGAAAAGCCTTCTCAGTGCATGCTCTATTTTCTCTGCCTCTCTCCACTCACTACCTGATTTCACATCCCTCTTTTCTTTGACACCAAAGTACTCCTTGAAATCCGCAAGGCATAACGGTCTCTTCTTTTCCTCGAACATTTCGCTGAAGGCTTTAAATACCCTATCGATCCTGTAAACAACCATGCTCTCATGTTTATCTTGCGAGGCTCCACGATTTTCGTGACATCTCCGGTGACATCTCTCCAAGCTTTCACAGTTCTTTTTCATGTGCTACACAAAACCTCGGCACTCACCCTTCTCTGAACGAAGTCCACGTACCGTCCTCAGCTACGATCGAGATCAGGCATCCCTTTCTGATGCTGATGTTTGTTTTCATGGAGAAAGAGATTACGTCTTTCACAGTCTTATAGAGAGGTATTGACATCACTGATCCATTGCAATTCACGATCAATGCTTTAAGCCTGTAGGGGCCTCCTTCAACCCCCACAGTGATATGAATCTCCCCTGGATCATATGTGAAGTGAGTTATGGTTAAGCGGTGTGCTCTGTTCAGTTTGGGATACAGTATTAAGGCCACTGCTAAGCTCAAAGCGGTCAGGAGCACCAAGGCCACTACTGCTCTGGCCTGAACCATGATGGCTCAGCCCTCAGTCTGGCTATGGGAAATAGAGATTTTCCTAGAAAGGCCATATTGGGCGCAAATCTGCAGGACTCACCAGTCTCGTCGACGTTATATACCAGAAATCTGTAGTCTTCCGAGAAATCATTTAGTTCCACAAAAGCAAACACATCAGCCTGACTGACCTCTAAGGTCTTCACAAAAGTTCCCATTATATGCGCTTCTCGTTTCTTAGAGTGAAAGAGAAGGAGGGGTGTCGGATTCGTGCTGCTGCTGAGGAGTCTAGCTAAATCCAGCACAGAAGCCAATTCCAGAAATATCACATCCAGATCTTCTCTCTTTTCTGTCATCTTCTAAACACCCTCCTTCGATCTTGAAAAAGGTTGGAGGGACACTGATCTCCTGAAAAATGACGAATATATCTGATCAAAAACTTTTGTGAGAAGGCCCATTAGGAGCACTCCTCGAACGTTGTTTTTTCTGGATATCCCAAGAAAGGCAACCTTTTGAGAGCCCACCCCCAGTATCTCCGGGTTTTTCGTAAGACGTACGGCGTTTGTGTCTTCTAAGTACTTTCTCATTGGGCTTTGAGGATCAAGCACCCCACTCACATCCCTTCTAGCGAGAATCTTCCCCAGCTCTCCAGCTAAGGTCACTGAGAGATCCCTTGGCATCAGCACCGTTAGGTGTTCCTGAGTTCTAGCTACGAGGAGCATCGCTTTCACACACGATTCATGGTTTGTTAGGGTAAAGCCGCCGTCTAAGTTATCTAATATCAAGAGAGAAAGCGGTTCGTTCTTTAAGAGCTCCTCCGCAAGCACTTCATATACGAAGAGGAGTTTCCTGATTTTGATATCTATCAGTCGGGCTATAGCCTCTCCTAGCGAGATAGCTGCGTACTTCAGGGGTTTCACCCCTGATAGCCTTATCAGATCCTTTTCTTGTAGATCTTCTAGGACGGAGTATAGTTTTGTGAGAGGAACACCTGACAGTCTGGAGATCTCCTTAACGGTAGCTGGTCTTCCAAGCTCTAGTAGAGATAGCAGCGCTCGGGCCTGATACCGACTCAGATCAAGTTTGCAGAGAAGAGTCTCCAGATCCATCGCTCAGCGTTCCACTACCTCAGCTATTATCTTATTGTCCTTCATCCTGACAACGCGTGCGCGCACGGTTTCACCAGGATCTGCTGCTCCATTTATTATCACAGTAACCCCCTTGTACTTGCCAACTCCTCTACCCTTCCTTGTAACCGATGAAATCAGGATCTCAATCTCTGCTCCTAGCTCAATGAGTGGTTTGTTTTCTTGTTGGTAGTTCATATATATGACGGCACTTGCCTTCCTGCCCAACCTTCCTTTCCAACTGGAGAGATCATTCATGGGTTTAGGATTCCTTCGAGGCATCTTGATCCCTAAGACCTCACGAGGATAAAAATAGAAGGACAGATTTAAATTTTTAGGAAAGAGGCGTTTCGTTCATCCCAGAACAATCGAAGCAAATACGTCGGTCACATTTGTGAGTGTCGGGCCTGTTATGATGACATCTCCAAGCTTAGAGAAGAAGGTGTTGGAGTCATTTCTGTTCAGGTAGTCTGATGCCTTCATTCCGAGCCTAGATGAATCCTCCTTGGACATGCTGTCTACCAGAGCTCCAGCAGCATCAGAAGCGCCATCTATACCGTCTGTGCCAAGAGATGCCGCAACAACCGCCTCTGTTTCGGACAGTTCATCCACCATAGCCAGAGCGAGCTCCTGATTTCGGCCACCAACACCTTCACCTCTTAGAGTTACTGTGGTCTCACCTCCGAACACTAGAGCTGCTGGTGGTTCCAGCGGCAGAGAGTCAATTGACACCGACTTGAGGATCGACGCCATAACCCTACCTACTTCTCTGGCTTCCCCTTCAATCCTTGATCCCAGGTTGAGAACCCTCACCCCTTTACTCTTAAAGAACGACTCCATCGCGGAAACCGCCAGTCTGTTGTTGGCGATTATGTAGTTAGATGCTTTATCAAAGATCGTATCTCCGGGTTTAGGGGTCTCAGGTATCTCCCCTCTCACCCCTCTCCTTATGACCTCCAGGACGGAATCAGGAAGTTTGTCCTCCAAGGAGTACTTGTGAATCACCTCTAGAGCATCAGTGAACGTAGTCTCGTCAGGAGCCGTTGGCCCTGATGCTATGGAGTCTAGGGGATCTCCCACCACATCAGAGATTATCAGAGATATGACCCTGTCTGATCTTGTTGCCTGTAGCAATCTTCCTCCTTTTATCCTCGAGATATGTTTCCTGATAGTGTTTATCTCTCTTATATTTGCCCCGCAGGACACGAGAACTCTGTTTGTTTTTATTAAATCCCCTAAGGGTATGCCCTCCATGGGAAACTCCACCAACGCTGAGCCTCCACCAGATATCAGAACCAGCAATAGCTCACCCCGATCGGTCCTCGATACCATGTTCAGAATTTCCCTGCCTCCCTTGAGACTGCCCTCATCTGGAAGGGGATGTCCTGCAGGATTCAGCTTTATCTTAGCTGTTCGAACCACATTCTCAGTTCCTCTCAGCACATTCACAAATCCGTAAGAAATTTTATCGCCGAAGACCTGCTCCACAGCCAGGGCCATCTTTGGGCAGGCTTTACCAGCGCCGACAACAAGCACCTCGCCTGGAACTTCCTCTGTAGCACCACATATGTCGTATCTGGATGGGGATCTTCTCTTGATGTTCCGCTTAACGGTATGATATGAGTCTACGGCTGCTAAAGCTTTATCTAAAGCTGATAGAACGAGCTCTCTCGCTTGTGCAAGCTCCCCTTTCCTTCTACGAATTAGAGGGTCTTTATTCTTTATGCAAGGAAGGAACAATCTCCTCACCGTCCTCGGAGAACCTCAGCTTCCCTAACCTCAGACCCCTGGGTCTTTGGGATGCCGTGGTAAGAACGCTTATTCTTTCCTCCTTGATCGAGAGATCTTTTATAAGTCCAACTCCAACACACAGCCCCCTCTCATCCAATAATCCAGTATATAGGTTTCTGTAGGAAGCCAGGTCCAAAATCCTCACCCTCTTACCAGTCATCCTCTCCAAAGATAAGATCTTTTCTTTATCAGGCTGCTCGGAGGAAACTATTTTTATGACATTCTTGCCCTCCTCGGGACTGTACACCTCAACACCGAGGTACTCAGATAGAACCCCATCCTTTTCCAGCTCCAGTCCTTGAACGAAAACCTCCCTCATATGCAGGTCTAGCTCAGATGCTCCACACAGATACCTAGATATATTAGCCCTCCTCAACGAGGCCCTTAGATCCCTGGATTTTTGTCTGACCTGAGGAGGACATTTCAGTACAATCCTCCTGTAGTAGGGAGGAACCTTATTTATGAGCTTTGAGAGGGCTCCTGACCCGCTCTCTATTCCTATTATGAGTTGTGGTTCGACCAACTCTATTTTTCTGAGCTTCAATTCCACAGCAGCCACATCCCGCAGGTAACCAGTGGTATTGATGAGAGTCGGGGCTCCAGCGCTTCTCTCCAATAGAGAAATCCCGGCCAGCATCAACGTGAAGTTCCCGCGGGGGGTCTTATCTCCGACGAAATATGAGGCTTCCGGTACCTCCAGCCAAGGTAGAGCAGGACCCCCACAGAATGAAGCTAACGATATCGTCCCCACGGGACCCAGATCTTTCTGACCTATATCCGAATCGAGAAGATAGACCTTCTCCCCTTCTCTGGAGATTATGTCGTTCATCATGTAGACTATCAGACTGCTCTTACCGACATCCATTTCCCCTAAAACCAAGGTTTTTTCCTCGATTCCCACCTCGATTAGATGAGACCACTCCTCTGGTACTGAGGTTCTTCTAACCTCGCTCGCCGATAGTTCGATATCGGCACCTTTTTTGGATTCCACGAGGACAGGTACACCTGCTTCATCCACTTTGAGGATAGACCCCTCATTTAAGGGATATCTCCAGACGAACGCTTCTCCTCTTTTTATTTTCAAGTATAAAGGCGATCTAATCATAGCAGCTCCTTCCAGGCGGATCTCCAAGCGACTCACCTAAGTTTATTTTATTGAGTGAACTGCCCTACCGTTAACGGTAGGGCTTCCTGCTTCATCGAGAAGACTTGCTCCTCAATTACAGATTTAACGGTAACGAGGAGCAGAGGTTTTCTCTCCACAGGCCCTGAGAGTCGTCCCGACCCCGCCCTATTCTTTATTCTGTAAGCTGAAGCATAATCTCTATACGGGTTATCAGATGATAATCCTTCAGAAGTGCCTCTTGGGTTTGCTTTTACTACCCCTCCTGTCAAAAGACTCCCCTCGTCGAGGAAGGTGAGATGGGTGGCATCGGAGCTCGTGAACGACCCGACCCCAGCCGTAGTGACGTGTTTATCTGGAGGGAAGCCACCGTTTTAACGGATGGTAGTTCACACCTAACTTATCCTGTAAAGACCAGAAAATCTCTTTCAATCTTTCTCTTATTTGTTCCGCCTCTAAAACTGGTCTTCGATATTTTGTGACAAGAACAGGAGGATAGTATAATGAGAATGCAGCATGTGATGACTTGTCGAGCTTGTATTTCATTTGGTTCATCAAAGATCGTATAACCAAATGAATTTAAAATTTGAGAAACTCTGGAAGCCTCACAGCGGAGAACCAGCCGAACTCCTCCTTTAAGACCAGAATCGCTGCCCCAGGAGGAATGACTCCTTTCTCCGTGATTATGATATCTATATAAGTTGGAGGAGTTACGTCAAACACAGGGTTCAGCACCCTTAGGTTGGGATTCTCCGTAAGGAATTTCTCGTCAACGACCTCTAGAGGAGAGCGCTCTTCTATTTTTATCAAAGATCCTAACATCGTCTCAGGAGAGAACTTGTATGTTTCGGCTGCCACGAAAAAGTTAACTCTCGCCTCATGTGCAGCCAAAGCGATTAACGATGTTCCTATCTTGTTCACCACTGCCCCGTTAGCTGCCACGGCATCCGCTCCAACGATCACCTTATCAACCTTCTCCATGAAGAAACGAGCCGCTGAGTCCACGATCAAGGTCACTGGAATTCCGGCCCTGGACAGAATTGATGCTGTTATGCGTCCCTGATATCTCGGTCTCGTCTCAGTTGAGATGACCTCAAACCGTTTCCCCTCTTCCCATGCCTTCAAGAGGATTGCGCAAGCCGCTGTGCTGTGGCAGTGGGTCATCACCAGGTCCCCATCTTCTATCCTCTTAGACCCATATTCGGCTATTTTCTTAACGGCCATCTTTGAGGTCTCTATAAACTTCTCAGCAACTTTTATGACCTCAGATCGCAGATCCTCTAGAAGAAGGCCCTTTTCGTAAAGCTGATAAGCCCTAACCATTACATATCTTATGGCGTTAGGGAGTGATACTGCTGTAGGTCTTGTGTGAAGGAGGATTCGTGCAGCCTGCGTTAGGTCCATAATCAGCTCATCGCTGTTCTTGGCTTTAGACTGAGAAGCCTCCTTCATTAGAGCCTGAGCCGCTGACCTAGCTATGTAACTAGCTCCCCGTATTTTCATGTTCCTTATATCCTCTGCTATCCTGAGGACCTCTGGGGACACCATGAAAGACATTTTAATGAGTAGGGCCTATCTCATTTATAAAAGGTAAGGGAGATTGGCATCCCTCATCAAGGTAGGTTGTTGTGGCTTCTGCACCCCCAGAAAAGACTATTTTCTCCTCTTCTCAGTTGTGGAAGTCCAAAAGACTTTTTATACAATTCCAAAGAAGGATCTCATGGAGAAGTGGAGGAAAGAAGCGCCCTCTAGTTTCGAATTCACCGTAAAAGCATGGATGGGCTTCACACATGATCCAAGGAGCTCCTTCTGGAGAAGAAAGGGGCTTCCGGATGATGAGGGAATGGGGCTCCTGAGGCCGTCTGATAAAAATCTAGACATGTGGAAGAAGTTCCTATCGTCCATATCTCCATTAGAACCGTCAGTAATAATTTTTCAGACACCCCCTTCGTTTAAAGCGACCCAGAACAATATTAAAAATGTGATAGAGTTCTTTGAGTCAATTGAGAGAGGAGATATCGTTCTGGGTCTTGAGATCCGCGATCCAAGCTGGTTTTCTCAAGATAAACTTGGAAAGGTCTTATCCTCAGTTGGCGCAGTGCACGTCGTCGATCCGCTTTTCGATAGAATGCTTAACACCCAAGACATCCTCTACTTCAGGCTCCATGGAACAAGAAAGGGAGGAAAAATCGTTTATAAGCACAGGTACGGTGATGAGGAGCTCTTCCGGGTCGCGGAGTTATCTAAAACAGCTGAGGTTGCTTATGTGATGTTCAATAACATGTACATGAAGGAGGATGCTCTTCGGTTCAGGAAACTCATTCGAGGTACAGCCAGCCCTCCATAGAGCTCCAGTCCCAGGACAGATCCTCGGGTATATAGGTTCCGTAAACTATGGCACCTCTCCAGACGCTGAACTGAGGATCTCGGATCATTGCAGGCGAGGAATCCATACCTCTTGCCTTAAGCAGAATTCTGAGTTTTTCTGGGGAATTAACGGCTATCCCCTCAAGACCAGTCGGAGCCTTCCAGTTGAAGGCCCCGCCGGATAATATTATTCTCTTCAGCAGAGCGGGTTGTATTTCTATGGGAGTCTTGGAGATCGCTATCCTGACGGCATCTCCAAGATCTACGCTACCGGGTATTACCTCCCCTCCCACCACAGTGTCCTTTGGTGGAGTGAAGCCCCTGATGTAATAGCTCTGAAAGACCTCGTGGGAGGGGTTGAAGAAGTACTCTCCTATCAGGAATCTCATCCATGCCTTGTCTCCGAGGTCTATCTTAACAGTCGTTCCGGGTATGGAGAACTCGCTCTTGACAGCTCCGGGATGGGATTTAGTCCACTCTATTGAAGATTTCAGCTCTCTCGGAACAAGTCCAACCATTTCCTTGAAGTTCTTGACGAACTTCTCCTCACGAGCCAGATCGGAGTATCCCAGATCCTTCAGTATCTGAGCCGTTATCCTATCCGAGTCTGATCCACCTCTGTTCAGAGGTATGAGGGCCGACCTGATGACGTCCCTGCTTATAGGTGTTATCTGTGTGTTTCCGTGACCTGACTCTATGACTGTACATGTGACAGCCTTCTCGGAGATCGCCACAGCTAGAGGTTGGGGTACTATGGTTACCGCCTTGACCAAGCCGCCACCAAAGGAGGAGTTCACTTCCTTTACTATGTCGAACATCCTCTCGTACATGTAGACAGGGGACTGAGCTGCTAGGGCGACCACCAGGAAAAATCCACAAAAAGGTTCTCCCTCCGGTGTCCTTGGTCCAGGATAGTACTTCCTGAGCGCGTATTCTATTATTTTAAGTATAACCTTCCAGCCTCTGACGTCGTCCCTCTCCACCACGCCGTTCCTCATCGGATAGTGAAGCCTCGACAGGTCAGCTTTGGATTCCAGATATTCGGAGACTTCGGGTCCTACCACAACTTCTTCAGCCTTTATTCCTCTTATCTCAGCAGATACCTTGGATATCTTTGGAAAATACCCTCTGTTATCTGTTATGTCTGGATATCTGCCCCTCCACACAGGACCGAACTTCACTAAGCTGGTGCCGAAGTCTATGGCGAACACCGGTCGTTGGATTACGTTCAAGTCTACACCCTCCTCTGAGAGACCAAAGAATATTTCTTGAGGAAACCTTTTTAGAGTTAATCACCTCGATGCCTTCTCTCCTCAGAAGGAGGGCTTTTTTGTCCAGGCCATAGCTGTACCCTCCTAGGTTGAGGTCGCTTCTGATAACCCGATGACATGGGTATACTATTGGAAGAGGGTTTTTGGAGAGCATAAGTCCTACTGCACGGGGATGTAAATTGGACACCTCTGATATAGCCCGATAGGTCGTAACTTTCCCTCGAGAGATTAGGAGCAGAGATCTAATCACCCTCCTAAGCCTGTCTTGAGGTGGAAGTCGAACTCTCTGGAGATCTACTTTCAGAGGTTTACCAAGAAATCCCTCATATATCTTCTCCGCAATGTCCAGCCCACTAACCCCTTTATCAGGAAGAGGAACCGACCCCCATACCCTCTGAAAGGATCTCTGGAGAAGTCTTGCGGCGATCTCGCGGTTTTCCAGAGGTATCGTGTTTCCAAGAAGGTAACCTCCCTCAAGAACCAGAGCCACGTAAAAACCACTTATTTCATGAACAACCAAGCGAGGGCGGATCAATGTTATCCCCTGCAAGTTTAAGAGGGCGGGCGCCTGATTTATAAGACTGATGATAGAGATTGAGGGGAGCTATGGTGAGGGCGGTGGCTCGATCCTGCGCTACTCAGTAGCTCTATCGATAGTGTCGGGAGAACCGATACGTGTTTTCAATATAAGAGCTAGGAGAAGGCCTCCCGGTCTCAAGGCACAACATCTAACTGCTGTGAAAATGCTTTCAAGCATAAGCAATGCTGATTGTCAAGGGCTCTATGTGGGGTCCAAGGAGATAGTCTTTATCCCAGGAGAGGTGAGTGGTGGCGAGTTTTCCTTTGATGTTGGTACTGCAGGTAGCTTATCTCTCCTAATTCAGGCAGCAACCCCCATTTCTGTGGTGCTCAGGTCCCCTCTGATCCTGAGGCTTAGAGGTGGTACCGACGTCAAGATGGCTCCACTCATGGACTATATGAGGTTTGTCTTCTCCGAGAACCTAAAGCTTTTAGGTGTGAGGTGCGAGATAGAGCTTCACAGGAGAGGACACTATCCCCGTGGAGGCGGTTTGGTCACCTTTAAGCTCTTTCCATCAAAGGTCCATGAGATAGACCATGTGGAGTTCAGAGGTCGGGCGAAGATGGTTCATGGAGTCGCTCACGCCGTTAAGCTTCCGCATCATGTGGTGGAGAGGATTGCACAATCGGCTGAGAAGACACTCCGGAGTGAGGGCATCGCTGCTGAGGTGAAGAGGATCTGGAGCCAAAACGGTCATCTAGGGCCTGGTGCTGGCATAGTTATCTGGATGAAGGATGAAACGGTTATTGGAGCTGATTCTCTTGGAGAGAAGGGGAAACCCAGTGAAGTTGTTGGGAAGGAGGCTGCCAGTAAGCTGCTTGCTGAGCTGAAATCTGGCATGGCGTTCGACAGACACATGGGAGACATGATCCTTCCGTACCTAGCGATAGCTGGAGGTGGAAAAGTTGGCGTCTCTGAGTTGAGTATGCACGCTAAATCGAATATGTGGCTCTGTGAGAGGATATTGAAGACCGAGTTCAGGGTGGAAGGTGGTCTGGGAAAGCCCTCAGTAGTAGAGGTCGTGAGGTGAGGTGAGCAGGACGAGGCGATCATTCGAGGAACTGCTGAATTTGATAGCCGCTAAATCCGGGAAGACAAGAGATGAGATAATGGAGAGAGTGTCCAAATACGTCGATGAATATGACGGCATACTTAATGAGGAAGGAGCGCTCTACTTAGTAGCTCATGATCTTGGAGTTAGTTTCCTCGAGAACCGTTCTAGAGAGGAGCTGTCCGGTCCCGTTCCCATAGATAAGCTAGCTCCTGGCATGAGGAAGGCTGTGCTGGAGGGCAGAGTTATTAGAATGTATGGAGTTATTAGGTTTAGAAGCAAAGATGGATCGGAGGGGGAGAGAGGGGAATTCCTGCTGGCGGATGAGAGCGGTGTAGTCCGCGTTATTATATGGTCCAAGGGTTTGATTGAGAAGATCAGGGCTGGAGAGATGAGGGAAGGCGACGTCGTGAGGATAAAGGGTGCGCGGGTAGGGAGGAGAGGTTCTGACGTTGTTGCGAATCTGGACTCAGGAGCCGAGCTGGAGGTACTTCGAGGAGAGTTCCCGGGCTATCCACTGCCCGACCGTAAACCCCTAAGAGTTTCCGAGATATTTGAGACTGAGGCTCCTGAGATCGATGTTTTGGGAGTTGTGTCAGCCATATTTGATATTAGGGAGTTTGAGAGAAGGGACGGCTCGGCTGGCCGCCTCCTCTCTTTAATAATTAGGGATGAGGAAAGCGGCGATAGCGTGAGAGTGGTCCTATGGGACGAAAAGACCGAGCTCGCCAGGTCCATAAACACGGGAGATCGGGTAGTTCTCAGGAACTTCAAACTAAAGTTTAGAGATGACATGCCCGAGCTTCACAGCACTGTTAGGAGCTCAGTTAAGCCTTTGCCAGGTTCTAAGGAGGATATAGAAGGAGAGCTCATATTTGTTACTGGGGTAAGGACAACTAGAACCAGAAGAGGAGCTCTACTGAAGTTCTTAAGGTTCGTTCTGAGGAAAGGAGATGTTCTGCTTGTGGGAAAAGCGTGGGAGGACGTCGCTGATGTCCTCAGCAAAGCTTGTCCTGCTGTCGTGCGAATAAGAGGGGCTATCGTCTATGGAGAAGGGTCTGTACGAAGAATAGCTCTGGGAAGGGACTCAGAAATAGAGATCATAGGGCGTCTAGAGAGCCAGCTGGACGATCGAGAAAAGAAGGAATGTCTGAGTGCACTATACCCGAGAAACTGGATAGAGGAACTATCTAAAGGCTCTGCTGAGGTCAGAGGAGCTATAACTCAGATGAGTGATGTTTTCATAAGATGGTATTGCTCCAACTGCGGTAAGGAGGCCACTAAGGAGTACGGACGCTTTGCGTGTGAGGAGTGTGGTGAAGGCGTTGAGGCCTTTCCCAGAGCGAGCATGTTCATGAATGTTGAGGACGGGACCGGTGTCCTTAGAGTCATCCTGCTCGACTCCGTGCTCGAGAAGTTTCTGGGCAGGACCTTGGATGAGATGCTCAAGGAGATAGAAATGAACGGTCTGGAGGAAGACAGGTTTCCAACCGATGAGCTAAGAGAGAAGATCCTGGGAAGGGATTTCATTTTGAGAGGTACTGTGAGGGTGGACGGAGGATCTCTGAGAATGATAGCCGATGAGATTGTCTCGATGAATACCATGGAGGAAATAGCCCTTCTTGAGAAGAAGCTCCTCGAGGAGATGAGACGTTTCGCATCGAAGGAGGCTGTCCATGAGAAGAATAATCGTTGAGAGTCGAGAGCCGGAGGAGATTGCAGCTATGCTAAGGAAGAAGGGTTTGTGGGTCGAGAGAAAACAGTTTGAGCCGGGGGATTACCTGATAAGTGATAAAATCTGCTTGGAGAGGAAGTCGATAACGGATTTTATAAGATCGATATACGACGGAAGAATCTTCAACCAAGCGAGAAGGATGAGCGACCTGTTCGATAGAGTGATATTGGTTGTCGAGGGCGATCCCGAGGGCATCCTGGATCACAGAGAGAAGAAGATTTTGTATTCTGCCATAGCATCATTGATATTTAATAATGTCTCGGTCGTGCAGGTAAAAGATAGATCGTCCTTTGTGGAGTTCCTGGCATCCCTAGCATCTAAAACCGAGGGGAGATCGGAACCTATCTTGGTTAGGCATGTAGGCCGGTTGAAAAACGACTACGAGACAGCCATACAGGTGCTCTGTGGTTTCCCGGGAGTAGGCATTAAACTCGCCGAAAGGCTTATTAAGAGGTTTGGTTCGCTGAGGAGAATTTTTTCGGCAACGTATGCCGAATTAAAACCTATTTTAGGAGAGAAGCGAGCGCAAGCGTTTCTGGAGATGCTGGATAAAAGGATCACGGAGAAGGAGGGAAGGAGGCCTGAAGAGCTAAGGTTTTAGCCTGGTGGGAGTCCTCGGGAAGGGAATCACATCCCTGACGGTTTCCGTCCCAGAGATCCACCAAACCGTCCGATCTACACCCAGACCGAATCCGGAGTGTGGCACCGATCCATACCTTCTCAGGTCCAGATACCAGTAATAATCCCTTGGATTCAGATTCTCCTCCTGTATTCTCTTCACCAACTCATCCAGGCTGTCTATCCTCTGACCTCCACCCACTATCTCCCCTATTCCCTCTGGAGCTAGGAGATCAGCACAAAGTACTTTTCTGTTGTCCTCAGGATCCACCTTGTGATAGAAAGCGCGAGTGGCTTTGGGATATCTTGTCACAAAAATGGGTTCGTCGAACTCCAGAGAAATCGCTCTCTCAGCTTCCGTGCTGAGGTCCTCCCCCCAGCGGATATCCACCCCTTTCTCCTTGGATATCTCCACCGCCTCATCGTAGGATATCCTGGGAAACCTCCCTGAGGGGGGTTCAAACTTCCTGCCTATGAGGTCCAGCTCTCTTCCGCATTCATCATAGGTCCTCTCACACGCTTGTTTGAGGGAGTCCTCGACGACGTTCATCATGTCCTCGAGAGTAGCCCAGGCCATCTCTGCCTCGAAGTGCCAGAACTCGGTGAGATGCCTCCTCGTCCTCGACTTCTCAGCTCTGAAGCTGGGTTGCATGGTATATACGTTGTCGAATGCGAATATAAGAGCTTCCAAGTAGAACTGAGAGCTCTGAGTCAGATAGGCGTCCCTCCCGAAGTAGTCCAATTTGAAGAGTGTGGCCCCTCCCTCCACAGCCGCTTGGACGAAGGTAGGAGCTTCAACTCTCGTGAACCCGTGATCATCGTACCAATCGAGCAGTGACCTGATGAACGTTCCCCTTATCTTCAGTAGAGCCTGCACTTTTCTGCTTCTTAGATGAAGATGTCTGTAATCGAAGAGAACCTCCTTGCTTGTGTCCTTCTTCAAAGGAAAGTCCTCTGCCAGGTTGAAGACTTGTAGGTTGGTTGCATGGAGTTCCATTCCTCCAGGAGCTCTTTCATCTCGATGAACGATACCTTCGACGATCAAGGAGCTCTCTATTGTCAGCTTCCTTGCTAGACTCATCTGCTCCTCTCCTAAGAGATCCCTCTTGAAGACCACCTGAACAACACCCGTGGAGTCCCGCAGAATTATAAAGACCACTCCGCCGAGCTCCCTCCTACGATGTACCCATCCAGCTATCCTGACACGTTGACCCTCCCCAAGAAGGAAGAGCTCCTCGATAAACTTCTCCCTCATGAATCGCGGTCTATTGGAGGGCACTGACTAGTCACCAACCAGGAAACCCTGAGGTAATAGATAAAATAAACCCTGAAGACTTTGTTAGGATGAGCGACCTGAGAGAACTCTTACATAGGAGCGAGCAGCTAGGATTCCTCTACAAGGAGAGCAAGCCCTTATCGGTCATGTACGAATTAGCTGAAGCGCTTAAATCTCGTGATGGAAAAGGAGCAGTAATCTTTGAGAAGCCGGTGCTTCCTAGCAGGGAGATCTCAAGTATCAGAGTCGCTGGAGGACTTATGAACAACAGGTCCTTGATAGCCGGCCTGTTAAACGCAAAGAGAGGAGAAGAGATAACGACAAGGATCCTGGAAGCTTTGAGAAGCAGAGATCGTATGACTAAGGAGCTCTCATGTGGTCTCCTTCCGTTGGATGAGGTGCCTCCCGAGGAGATAGACGTCAGGACCCTGCCGATACTGAAGCATTATAGAGGTGAGGGAGGGAGGTACGTGACCAGTGGCATCTTCATAGTGCACGACAGAGAGGAAGACCTCTTTTCGCTTTCCTACCATAGAATGATGCTTCTAGGACCGAGAAAGTTCGTCATAAGAGCTGTAGAGGGAAGATTTCTTTATAAGAAGGTTTTAGAGGCTGACAGATCAGGCAAGGACTTGCCCATAACAGTGTCGATAGGATCGGAGCTTGGAGTCATGCTTTCCGCTGCAACACCGGCCGAGGACATGGACAGACTCGACCTAGCGGGAAGAATTCAGCGGAAATCCGTTGAAATAGCCCGATTAGATGAGGATCTGGTGATTCCAGTTAGATCAGAGATCGTGTTCGTTGGAAGGATAAAATCTGGGGTGCGAGCCAGGGAGGGTCCCTTCTACGAGATTTTAGGCAAAGATATTGTGAGAGATCAGCCCGTGTTCGTCATCGACAGGATCTTCGTGAGAGAGGATCCCATATACTACGCCATCCTTCCAGCAGGATGTGAACACGAGCTCCTGATGGGAATGCCAGTTGAAGCCAAGATCATGGAGGAGGTCTCGAGGTACTGTAAGGTGAGGGGTGTCGCCATGACATCGGGTGGTGCGCGATGGGTAGAGGCGGCCATAAGCATCCAGAAGGAGTTCGAGGGGCAGGCTGTTCTAGCTGCTCTGGCCGCGATAAACGCTCATAGGAGCCTGAAGAGGGTCATTGTCGTGGATTCGGACATCGACGTTCATGACTATGAGTCAGTCATGCGCGCCGTAAACCAGAGAGCTCACGTCCCCGATGATTACATATTTATCAGGAACGCCAGGGGCTCATCCCTGGACAGGAGCAACCTGAGATATTTGAATGTAGGGGAGAGAAGACTTTTGATTTCGCTGCCGCAGTCGAAACTCATAATAGATGCCACCATAAAGGGCCCTTCTGATCTCTTTAAGCCGCCCAACTGAATGTTTAAGAAGCCTTCAAGTCTCCCTTTGTGTGACTGGATGGAGGGAGTGTTCATGGTCAAGGTGAGAGTTGAGTCCTTGGAGAAGGACCCAGACTTCAGGCTCATCAAGGTCTCCCTGAAAAGCGAGGGAGGAGGTAAGATATATCTCGAGGTACCTGAAGGAGTTATTAAGGTTAAGGAGGGATCTAGGGGCGACCTCGCGCTTACCAGAGAAGTTCCCAAGGATAGAGGGGAGAACATCTTGGTGATGAGGGGTGTTGTGTACGAGAATGAGAAGAAAGCTAAGTCAGCTAAGATCTCCTTCTACGGGCTTTGGATGACAATAAAAGGAGAAGAGAAGCTCCCGAGGGAGCTAAAACCTGGAGATCAGGTATACCTCCTGCTGAGGTTTTAGGTAAGTTTTCGACATCTCTCTGAGGGATGAATCATTTGGTTTAAATTAAGTTTATTTTTAGAAATATTATTTAGCTGGCTTGTCCCTCAAGCAGCTGATGTACGAGGAGTATGCTGAGGAGGGTCTGGAGGAGGTCTCTCCATATCCGGTCGAGAACTCATATCCTTATCCTGTCAGAAGAAGATCTCCCTGTATATTGGACCGCATACATGAAGGACTTCACGTATCCAGACCTCTCCTAGAGGAATCGAGGATGTTGGCCGATATCGTAAGAAGATCCCTTAGAATGGAGAGAGTGCCTCCTGGATTGAGCCTCGCATCTCTAGTTTACACTTCCAGGGAGAGAGGAGTGACCCTGACTGTGGACTCGGTCCTACGGGCATCTAGGCAGGCGGGCAGCAGGATAAAGCCCTCTTCCATAATGAAGTATTTGTTTATCATAGAAAAGATTGCCGGCAAGCATGACCCCATGGAGAAGATCCTGGCTTACGTGGATCACATCAGGATGTCCCTCCTCTCCGATGAGAAAGTACTCGAAAAGCTGAGAAATGAGTTTTCAAGACGAACTCCCCAGATTGTGATAAACAGAGCCTCGATATTGGCGAGGAGGATGATCGTGCGAACAAAGAGGGAAAACAAAAAAGCTCTCCTAGGAAAGAACCCGCTTGTTTTGGCGGCTGTGGCTTTTTACAACGGATTGAGGTTTTTGGGATGCAGGAGCGTGACCCAAAGAGACCTGGCCCTCTCTATAGGCATTCATCCGACCACGATAAGCAGAAACAGAAGGTTGGTGATATCCCGTTGAAGGAGGAGCAGTCCATCTTCAGCGTTAAAGCGTTGGAAGAAAACCGATGCCTTAAAGGGCCCTCTCAAGACGATAACTCAGGAGATGAGGTCCTCAAAGATGGAGATAGATCGTCTTAATAAGATGTCGAGGTCTCCGGATGAGGATCAGTGAGCGAGAAGATCTGTTCATCTTTCCTTTAATAGTTATCTATATATTAATCAGAATATGGAAAGGAGGCTTTCCGCAGATCCGTATAACCGGTCCGCTGGTCCTGTTCACAATCCTGCTAATAGTCACCAGCTCTGTTTTCGTGATCGTGAGGAGAATTTCGAGGCTTAGAACTGGAATACTTGAGATGTCAGACGGTGTACTCGTTGTTCCAGGTAAAGGCGCGAGGTTGGCGGTCCTGCCAGTGAGCATAACCCCCCTCAGGGAGGAAGCCGTGATAGATCTGGGGGCGGCCATGAGATACCTTTCAGACCTCGGTGTGAGTCTCTCCCTGATAACGAGCGCCTCTCCCTGCAGCTTTGGGGGGATCAGATCCTCCTATAAAGGAGCGTTGTTCAGGAGAGTTAAGGATAGGGACTTACATCTAGCTAGGGAATCCTTAATGAGCTCGTTTAAGATCCTTAAGAGAGTTCTTGGGGATGGGCTCTCCGTTGAAATTGCCAAGATGAACTCATCTCTCCTTGAAGAGCTCGTCAACACGATCCCTTCATCGACGATCGCCGGAAGATCCTTCACAGCTAGGATGTCCGTACCACGTGGAGCTGAGATAGGAGAGTCCACTGTGTGCCTGAGCGAGGGGACATGCATACCTCTCAGCGACCTTGTCGGCCATGTTCTGGTGACTGGTGCCACGGGATCCGGAAAAACCACCACTGCGAAGAGGATTTTATATGAACTTTGGACTCTATGTGGAGTTCCCTTTATCGTGTTGGACTTCCACAACGAGTATGGAGATCTCATCGCGAAGGTTAACGGAGACGTCCTCACCAGGAAAGAGAGTAGCTACGATTACTCAATAAACATACTTCGAGGCATGAGCGAACCGGACAGCGAGGAGCTTCACTACTTTGTGGATGCCTTTAAGACGATCATGGATCTAACTCCGGCTCAGGAGTTCATGCTGCTAACGGCGCTTGGAAGACTGAGAACTAGGATGACTCAGCTAGGAGGAGTTCCTTCCATGGAGGAGCTCTATGAGGAGATCGCTGAGATAGAAATTAAAACTGCCTCAGAGAAAGAGGCTAAATCGGCCCTTCTAAGAAAGATTTTCTTGCTCAAAGAGGAGCCGGTGTCATCCCTTATATCGCGCGATGGGGTAGGCCTTGCCCATGAGATAAGCTCCCCGGTGTCCATAGAGCTAGATGACGTCTCCACCGAGACAGGCAGGCTCCTCTACGTTCACTTCTTCCTGCGAGGAGTATACAGGATGTATAAATCTAAGGGATTTTCCAAGACTCCTAGAGTAGTTTTGGTCATAGAGGAGGCGGATAAATGTCTGCCAGCTTTTAGGGAGGGGAGTGGACTGACCATGGGCGAGAAGCTCTTCTCTGAAATGAGAAAGTATGGAATATCGCTGGTATGCATAGCTCAGTCACCTAGCAAGGTTTCCCGCTACATTATCCAGAACACATCCGTCAAGGTCCTTCACAGAGCCGGAGAGCCCAGAGATGTCGAGTTCCTAAAAAATCTGACAGGTAGCAAGGGAAAGACGAACCTATTGTGGAGGCTGAAACCAGGGGAGTTCGTGCTAGTGTACGGTGACCGGATTTTGAGGGGGAGGACTAAACCTGTTTCATTTTCTTAGAATTTTTAGGATCTCCTCGAATATGGAGAACTCGGCGTCCTTGTCTCTAGGAAGAAAAACAGGCGGCCTGACTTTTCCATCTAGGACAGATCGCACTAGATTCAGGGATTTATCTACAACAGAGGTATCTACTTCGACCACGAGATCCTCTCCAAAGGAGTTCAAGGCCTCTATCAGAGGGACATCGAGGAGCTCGGCTTCTAGATTCTCTAGGATCTTTTGAGGAGGATACCCTCTCCTCTCCAGCCTAAAGAAGAGGTCCCTTACTGGACACCTAGTTATCACGACTACCTGAACAGGGAGCCCCTCCAGAAGCGATGGAGAGATTGACTCGACGACCAGACGGTCCAAGGGGAGCCTCCTTAGCTCGTTTAGAAGAGCTTCATCGTTCACTATCAGGGAGCCCCTCCGCTCATCAAAGCCAGAGGAGAGGGTGCTTCTTTTTTCTTGAACGAGACTCGTGATGGAGAGATAGTCCATGTTTAACTCTTTGGATAAGAGACGAGCAAAGCAGGTCTTTCCACTACCGGGGACGCCGGACACCACAATCATACTTCTCATCCCTCAGTGAAGTTGGAGGCATGTTTATATACGCGTGGGATCACTTAGTGGTGAGCTCCGGTGGTGTAGCCCGGCCAAGCATAGGGGCCTCTCGAGCCCCAGACCCGGGTTCAAATCCCGGCCGGAGCATTTTTATCTTT
Organism: Thermoproteota archaeon; assembly: GCA_027491735.1. GTDB lineage: Archaea > Korarchaeota > Korarchaeia > Korarchaeales > Korarchaeaceae > Methanodesulfokora. The sequence goes on from JAOZGP010000014.1 coordinate 26,917, forward strand.
AATTCTATGCCCTATCATGACTTTTAGAGCAGCATCCATGTCTATAAGTTTTTCTCTTTTCATTTAGTGCGTGCTAGGTCTAGTTGAGAAGTTTATTGGAGTTTTGCTAGGAGTGATGAGGAAGCTGAAGAAATCAAGGTAAATGAGGAGGATCAGTTACGAGAAATCCGTCAAGGTTTCATCTGCGTTTGAGTATATATAGTAGTTTAAACATTTACCATCAACTGTAATAATCTCCAGTTCTGAAAAAGATGGCAATGGCGATGCTCAGGGGCGGTTCATCGATTCCGGGTCTTTTATCCACTTGTGTTTATGACTTGAACTAAGTGAGCTTGGTGTTGAGTCAATAAAACAGGAAGCCCTGAGCATCACCGATCTCTGAGGTCAGGATGACGGGGTGAGTAGGCTTTGGGATCTGAATTAAGACAAGTTCCGTTAATAGCCGAAAAACGCCAGGGGATTAAACTTGAACGTGTATAGAAGAACGTAGGCTAGAGCAATTGCTAGGACAGCCGACGTTATGGTCCTCAGGAACTGCCTGTGATATACAGGGATTACGGTGAAGAGACCTTGCACGAGCGCCAAGAACATAAGGAAGTTCCGCATGGCTTCTGAGGCAGGCACCATCCACATATTGGAGACCCAGACGCTGAAAGTTGCTATCAAAAGAGATATTGGGAAGGTGAACGCTGTGAAGATAAGCCCAAATATTATCTCCACCACTACAGCCTTGAAGGAGAAGGGAATCCTCACTCTGCGCCTTTTTCGACCGTAGATCGTGGGGCTTTTCAGCATCCTCAACTCACCTTCACCAAGGTACCGACCTTCTCTGCCCTCAGGATCCTAAATATGTTTTCGGGTGAAAAGGCTGTGGTCACCACGACAGGGATCTTAGATCTCCTCACAATCCTCAGAGCCACTAGGTCGAAGAGCTCGTACTTACCTGGCTCGAATTTCTGTGATGAAACCAGTTTCTCCAGTATATCCACTGTTATCTCATCATATCTGATGGCGCTGGAGTTCTTATTTGGATCGTCGGAGTAGATCGCATCCGCTCCGGTCATCTTGATGAGGAGCTGAGCGCGAACGTACTCAGCAATGACTGCTGCCACGGCGTCAGTGGATTGACCAGCCACCATCCCTCCAGCTATCACTAGATTATGGGACGACAGGGCCGAAACCACCTCCTGATAGGATCGAGGGATTCGAGGATACGCTACGTCAGTAAGCCCAGAGACTAAAAGCAAAGCGTTTATTCTGGTGGCAGCGATGCCTAAATCGTCCAATAAACTGTTTGGGGCTTTTAAGTTGGAGGCCAACTCTATATACCTTCTAGCGATCCTCCCTCCACCGGCTACGACAACCACTTTGTTAGAACGGGAGACCTCCCTTAGTACGTTTATGTATCTGTCTATCAGAGAGGCATCTCCCTTCTCAACAGCCTCGTTGAAGACAATTCCTCCCAGGAGTATAACCAGCCTCATCGAGAACAGTTCAGATAACTAAAATTTAACTGTTTGAATGTGCTTAATAGAACCTCATGGGGGACTCAAGCCTTGAGAGCAGAACCACCTTGCTCTCCGGCTGTTCATCCAATATTACATATCCAGTCATCTCAGCGAGCTCCCTGGCGAACCTTCTGACATCCGAGTGCATTGGTGAGTTCGCCCTCGAAAGCCTCCTCCTGGAGTAGCCCACATAACTGTACCCCTTCGGCTCCACGTAGGTGGGCTCGAACCTGCGGATTAGGGGAGCAAATTCCTGAGCTAGGTGTGAGTTCACTCCCTTTATCACAGTTATCCTCATGACCACCGGAATTGAAAGGGAGTTCGTTAGGGACAACGTCTCTAAAACCCTCTCCCAAGCTCTTCTTACCATAGGCCTGGCTATCCTATTGAAGACTGTCTTGTTTGGTGCATTTACTGTGATGTACAGCTGAGTTGGTTCACAGGATATGCTCTCCAGCCTCTCTGGCAGCGAGCCGTTTGTCACGATGAAGGTGGTCATGCCCCGGTTCTTGTATTCCCTCACGAGCTCCCCTATTTTGGGGTATAGCATCGGCTCCCCTGTCAGCGAGATGGCAGCATGCTTGGGGTCTTCTGCCTCCCTCAGCCAATCACCGCTGAACACCTCCACACCCTTGTATCCCTGAATTATAGTCTTCTGAATCCTTATGCTCTCGTCAACTATCTCCCGAGGTTCATCCCAGTCTAGGTCCTCGGGTGGTATCTCCTGCCACCCCATCTCCGGAGGAAGGTCACTCGCGTTTATCCTCCAGCAGTGGAGACATTGAAAGTTGCAGTAAGCTGCTGTAGGGGTCATCTGTATGCACCTCCAGCTGGGTATGCCGAAGAACTTATGTTTATAGCAGGTCTTACCATGCATGATTGCCTTCCTGAACCAGTAGCAGGGCTTCAGGGCAGAGTGGTTCAATATGATCTTATAGCCCTGTTTCCTCATCAGGGCTTTGACCACCTCAGGTATCGATGCCCTCCCTCCTATTCAGCTCACCTAATTCTTATTCATGTCGGCTTGGATTTATAAAAAATAGCTATTAGGACTCGTGGATCCTCATTGAGGAAGGATGAGCTGGACTCCAAAGTTCTCCTGCTGTTGATCACCATGGCCAGGCTTGGAGGTGGAAGAAGACTCATAGGATCGTCAGAGCTCGCTGAGTCCTTGGGTGTTTCGAGACCCACCGTATCACGATGGATAAACAAGGCGGTCACCCTAGGTTACGTGGAGAAATTGGGAGAGAAGAGAAGACAGTCGTATATGCTGACCAGTGAGGGAATAAAAGTCCTCCACACAATTTGTGAGAGAATGAGGGCCCCCCTATCTGTTAAAAGAGTTGCTGGCGAGGTGGTGAGCGGGCTTGGGGAGGGCTCCTATTACATGTCCCTTGATGGATATAAATCCGGTTTTATGAGGATCCTTGGATATGTGCCCTTTCCTGGAACGCTCAACCTAAGGATTAAGTCGGAGAGTCACGTCCTCAAGATCTTGGAGTGGATCTCGGAGGTCAAGCCTGCCATAATTCCTGGATTTTCAACAAAGGAGAGAACCTTCGGCGATGTAAAGATATACCCCGTGATCCTTAATGGAAGACTGGAATGTCATGCTGTGTTTCCCGAGAGAGGACACTACAACTACAGAGTTCTCGAGGTGGTGTGGCGGGACAGCATAAGGAAGGAGCTCTCTCTGAAGGATGGAGACATTGTTATAGTTGATTTGATAGATTGGGAGACAGTGGGCCGGGTGGGACTCGAACCCACGGCCTCCGCCTCGTCAAGGCGGCGTCATAGCCACTAGACCACCGGCCCGCTCTCCAAGGAAGTCCAGGTTTATGCTTAAATACCTTACTGAAGCTCCTTCATCTCATCATGTATATCTGAGAGAACCTGAACTGTCCTGAGAACGCTGTTTACCATTGCTCTCAACTTAGATACTCGATCGGCCCGTATCCTCACCACAAGGGTTCTGTTCTTCAGTTCCAAGGACATGTTATCGGAGAGATCTGGTTCCATGGATTTCTTAATCAACGGAGCTATTGGCCCCTCTATCTCCAGCAGGGCTCTACACCTCATGAACATCCCTCAGGTATAATCGAGGACCTACCTCCTCCTCGGTATCCGGGAGAAAGAAGGAGGCTGTCCTCTTCTTTCCTCTGACATTTAGAAATAGAACAGAGTCATGCGCTAGAAGTTCCTCGTCGTTGAGAGATTTTACCTCTCCGGCCATTGGAAGGGAAAACCCCTGAGATAGTATCTCCGCAAAGGAAGCCAAGCCTTCATCCGAAAAAGCCACAACAGATGAGTCCACTCTTGGGAATCTCCTTTTTGTTATCTCTCTGTGGAGAGCCACTCCCTCCAAGAGGACGCTCCTTTTCCATTGAGGAGGACGTAGGGAGGTGTTCAGAAATCTGAGTCTTGAGGGATTTCCCTTCATTTGATCAACTATGACCACACGAGATGCCCCTAACGAGTAAGCTTTCTCAGATAGATCTGAAATCGAACTTTTTCCACGATTCATTCTCTTAGCTTCTGGAAGAACTCCAGCGAGGTCCTTCATTAATGATCTGGTGCGCTGTGAGGGCCTTCGAGATGACGTTATTATTATCAAGTTTTGAACCTCACCTGAGCGATCTCCTTGTATGGGCAGCCAGTGGGGTGAGGGGCTCCCATGCACCACCGGCGAACTCGTATCCACATTTTCTACACTTCCAGACGCCAAGAAACTTTCTCTTAACGGCGATTTTACCACAGTTCGGACATTTGTAGGTTGCCCTGCTCCTCGCAAGAACCTTCTCGGCCCTCCTCCTGAGTTTTATTCCATACTTAGGGGTGCTCAGTTTAGCTCTTGGGATTCCCCCCTTCGTCATCAAATCACCTCCTCAAGTTTTGACCTCACCTCTTCCATCCTCTCTCTCGCTATCTCGTAGGCCTTTTTAATCTCATCGTCTGTGAAGTACCCCTTCCTAAGCTGTATGGAACATATTCTTCCCTGATCGTCAACAGCTAGGGTTATAATGGAGTCCGCTATGGTCTCCTCCTCGAGACTGGGGTCCAGCAGTAGGTAATTTCCTATCTTGACAAAGGTAAAGCTTACTGGTTTGTTTATGACGGGCATAGGAAAGAACTCCTCCTTTACGACCACATTGCCCTCAGGACCGAGTTCTATCCTCGGCACTCTAGTTCGCATAAGAGCCACCAGTGAGGCCAAGGTCAGAGCATCCGCCAGGTTTCCCTTGTGGTCGAGGACGTACATGTCCAAGAATATAGTGTACACGAGCTTCCCCGGCTCTATGACCAGCTTCTCGAAGTCTATAGCATTAGCGCTCCTGAAAGCTCTGTCCACAACCCTCGCTAGCTCTATGGAGTACTCTTCTGGGGGACCTGGTTCGAAGTTGGGGGATGCCAGCGGAAGAAGCTCCACGTTAGAGACGAAAACACATTTATTGGGAGTATCTGGAAATGGTTCTCCCACATCCAAACTTATGCCCACAAGAACTTTAGTTCTCCCAAGAGATAGCCAGGCCTCGCCGTAGGATTTAGTAAAGGTACCCCTCTCAACGGATATCTCCCTCATCTCAAGCGGATCTCGCCCATCTATTCGTTTTCCAGATTGAAGTACCTCGAGGACGTACTCCTTGAGGAGAACAGAACCTATTTCATCTCTTTCCTCTGACATAGAATCCCCCTACGCCACACCCAGTGCTCTTCTCTCCACCATGACGTAAGGCCTCCGAAGGGCCTCCTTTTGAAGTTCGTAGACCATCTCGCAACAAGCCATGCCAAGCCTTAAACATTCATTGAACTGTTCGACGGTGAGTGGACCATCCGCCTGTAGGAGAGTTATCTTCCTATCCTCGAAGAGGACGGCCATGGGCATATCAACGTCGCCCCACATATCCTCGTCGTGATTAGGATCTACCACTATGAAGTCATCAACGCGACCCACAGAACACCCAGCGACTAGCCCTCTCATGGCTATCCCGGCATCCGCTAAGGCCAGAGATGCAGCGGTAACACCGGCGACCCTAGTACCAGCATCAGACCGTAAGATTTCAACGAAAACGTCTATAGCTGATCCAGGGTATTTTTCTATGAAAACCGCTGGAAGAAGAGCTGTTCTTATGACCTTTGACAGTTCCACACTTCTCCTGTCCGGTCCCGGTCTTTTCCTCTCAGGAGTTGAGAAGGGGGCCATGTTATACCTCAATCTTAGTAGAGCTCTATCTGGAAGAAGCATGTGCTTGGGATGGACCTCTCTAGGTCCAAAGACTGCAGCCAGTACTCTATTACCGCCCCACTCCACCAAAGCCGAACCATCAGCTCTTTCCAGAATCCCGACCTCTATCTTTATTGGTCTCAGATCTAAAGGACTCCTACCATCAGTCCTAGTTCCGTCCTCTCCTATCAGGACATCAGGCTTCTTCTCCACATATATCGGCAAGGTTAACTACCCCCAGACATCTCTTCGTCCAAGAGACGGGATATCCTGTTGCTCAATCCCGCCACGTGGGACTCCTCCTGTATCTTGCTAAGTGCCTTTTTGATGGCCAGAAGGCTCTTTAAATTCTGTGGGTTGACGAGAACATATCCGTTTTGTGCTACTATTATCTCACTATGACTCTTGGACGACAGGAGGTTTACCATGGATCCCTTCTTTCCTATTATCCGAGGGATTTTGGCTGAGTTCACCTTGATCAATATGCCTCTCGTTATCTTGCCCAGCCCCTCAGCGTCTATAGTCAAGAGCGGACTGGATAGATTGTCGAAGGATTTTATTTTCGCTAGGACCACATCTCCAACCTTGAGATCATACTTGTCGTCGCCGTGATGTCGCCTGCTCCCTCTTGGAATTAAAATTATTCCTGACATTGGAGTATTTATGTCCACAAGAATTGTGGTTCCCGTTATCCTGGTCACCTTACCCAGAACTATGTCGTTAGGCCGAGGAATGTAGGAGGAGGAGAGAGGTATCACATCTATTTTTTCGCTCTGAACTGAAACCAGCCCTACCACCGCTGACCTCACGATACCGCTCTCATCGATAAATGCATTCCCCCCAGGTTTCATTCCCCTAGCCAGCTTCTGTCCAGGAAGCACGAGCTCCCTCTCCTGGACGTAAATCTCAGCTGTTGTTCTCTTGCTCATGGGTTCTCCACCCTACCTCCGACAGCGCCAACCTTCTCCAAGATGTAGGGTTGAGCACCAACGGGAATCTCGACCTCAAACCTGACCTCGGATCCATCATCCGACCACTTCTCCGATAGGATCTTTCCCTGCCCGTGTAGAAAGCTCCTCATCTGAGACCAGCGAACAGAAGGTATCACCACTCTGATCCTGACATGGGAGGATTTCAGTGGAAGAACTTTTCTTAACTCTCCTATAACTTCTTTTATCTGCCGTTCTGGTTCTTTATATGGATCTATTTTGACCTTGGCCTGTTTTATTGCTTTCTTTATCCTCTGAACGGGATGAGGGGCGTTTGTCTGTGGATCCACGAAGTTTTTATGAATATAATTGACTATCCAGTTGAGCTTCTGCTCTTGGAGCTTCTTTCTCTGCTCGGCCGTTATCTGAACCTCTCCCTCTCTGAGTATCACCTCTGCAACTTTGATTACATCATCTGTACCAAATGCGGTCTTCAGTTCATCTCTTGAGGCTATATTACCTCGTCTAGCGTCCATAAATACCTCATCCACCACTAGAAGTTCTGACACCGGGATTTTCTTTCCCTCTAGAAATTCATATGTCTTCTTCGGCCTAACCAAGATTTCGAACTTCTTACCGCTTTTCTCCAACCTAGCGATTATCGACTCAGACATCAGGAACTCCCTTCCTTCTCATCAGCGGATTTCTCCGACTCGGTCCCTTCCTCCTCAGAGGGGGTCTTCTCTAGAAGGGCTTTTATCTCATCTTTGGATAGAAACCTGAACTCCCTATCTTCAGCAGTTATTACTGCTATCTCGAGAAGATCTGGGGTTAACTTCTCCTCCTGAGCTTTTGTAATTGCCTTAAGAGCGAGGATCATGGCCTTCTCGAGAGGGGAGTTTGGATCATATTCCTCGCGTAATATATCGTTCACCTTGTCCGAGTTCATGCCAGCAGCGTAGGCTTCGTAGCTGTAGAAAGCCCCCCCAGGATGGGTTATATAGAGTTCGGGCCTCTCGTCAACCCCCCCGAAGATCATCATCACTCCGAAAGGCCTAAGTCCTGCGTACTGAGTGTATTGCTGTTTAAAGAGAGCTATCTTCCTAGCTAAACTCTTGACAGTTATCGGCTCGCCATATATCAGTTTGTTGTACTGAGATTCCACGCGGCTCCTATCTATGAGGACTAGACCATCTCCTACGAGACCAGCAGCTATAGCTCCTATGTGCTTATCTATGCGATGGATTTTAGCGGGCGGCTCGGCTAGTGGCGACATGTGCTTTTTGACAGCTATTAAGGCAACCCCCTCCTTGGATTTTATTCCCACCGCCAGAGTCGCTCTCTTTGTAGCGGCCAATGCATATTCAACTTGGAGAAGGCGACCATCAGGGCTGAACACGGTTATGGCCCGATCATAACCTCTAGATAGTTGTGGAAACATCAAGCATCATCCTCCTCATAAGCGACAGGACCAACTATTTAAGTTAAGTTGGGAACTGTATAATAATCCAACTCACCAACAAGGAGCTTCGTTAGAGACCAAGGAGGTTCTAGACCGAAACGTATGATGTTGCTCGCGTCATGCGAGACCTTCGTGACGTCAGGATCTCTGCTGGATGAAGCAGTTGTGGACTACTTCACTCGGGGATGGTGAAAGTGAAGGCAAGTCTGAAGGAGCTTGACTGAGGATGTGAGAGTCTGTTCTCAGAAGGCCTCTCGATGATGGGGCGGAAAGCCGCCCGCTACAAATGTGCTAAGGTTACAAATGAAGCGGGGAGCCAGAATGGTCCAAACCGAGAGCCTTCAGCTCCTCTCTTATCTTTCTGAGAGTTCCTGATATCCTCAGCACCCGAAACGATCCGTTTTTTGACGATGAGGGTATGGCTAAGACCAACGACAGAATTGCATGGCTTAGAGCTCGGTTAGTGGTTTTCATGATGCCATGAGATCCATTGAAGGCCAACATCTTAGCTGAAACGTGAAGTTCCCCCATCAGACCAAAGAGTCTCAACATCGATGCTGATAGATTTATCCTCTCCACGGGAGGATCGATAGCGAAGAGGACATACCTCTCCCTCTCCCTGAGATCTATGGGTATCTTAGGCTTCATGAGATCTGACCTCCCCGCCCTAAGGGGTAATCCTGCTGGGGCAGGGAGTAAACTCATGTTCCCGCTCCCGTTGCCCCTGTCCTCCACGGACTCTGGACTATTAAGTGCACTAAACGAAGTCGATATTTTAATGTTGCTTCGCCCCAGGGGTAGAGCTTGAAAAGTTCTTTGCCAATCCTCTATTTAAGATGATGAGAGGGTTTGTTGTGATGGAATGGAGCCAGAAGTCTTCTGATCTTCCAAGAAGCGCTTTACCTAAGTGAACTACTGCGGTCTTATCCAGAAACATATTTCTAAGCTTGAGATCGAAGAGCACCACAGGGATTCCCCTTCTGGAGGCCATATCTATCTCCTTCCTGATGTTGCTCATGATGGACCTCGCGAGACCGATGTCCAGCGTTTTAAATAACTCTCTGAGGGAAATTCCTATAGATCCGTTCCGTTCCCGTAAAAAAGAGGCACAAACATCATCGAAGATTATTTGTTTTGACGGAGGAATCTCCACTATCGATGCTAACCGAGATCTACAGGCTATCCTACACTGCTGAAGATCGTCAGGCCTTACAAGCGTTAGATCCACCTTGCTCCTGAGATTGAAGACCCTTTTTCGCCATCCGGGAGTAATACTACTCACCAAGACCTTGACCAGACGTACCTCCCCGTGAACGCTTTCCCTGAACCTGTAAAATCTCCCGATATCATCCTCTCCTTTGACAACCACCCCGAGGATGGACAGCCCTACCTCTGAAGCTCTTTCGATTTGTTGACTGGTCAACGAGTCTATAGGAAGGAATCTTATGTCAATCATCCCGCTCATTCCGAGGATCTCCTTCTCCCTATCTCATCGATTATGTGGGTGATAACGCCTTTCCCCCCTCGAGACCTGAAGTATGTTGTTACCTTCACCTGGCCCCCGGGGTTATGCCTGTAGAGCCTGACAGATCCACGGACCAGATCCTGTTTATCCAAGCGAAGGAACAGCTTCGATCCCTCCATGAACTTCTCCGGCTCCCAGATCACCTCATCCAAGTCCTCCCCCAAACGTCTTATGATCTTCGTCAGGACCTCATCAGCCAATTTACCCTTTAGGAGAAACCGATATATGTACACGGAGTACCCGTGCTCGGATAGAAACTTCCCCAGTGATAAGAACTTCTCGAGAGTTTGAAAATCCAAAAATGTCAGCTCCTCGGCAATCCTCCTGGGGACATCTGGTCTTTCAGTTGGGTAAATGAAGAACTCAAAACTCAGTTTTGAGGCCCTCAAGACTTACTCCTTCTCCTCTTTCTCTTAAATCTCTTCGCAATTGGTGGTATACCCCTGAACTTTCTAAGGCCTCTGGCTCTCTTTCCAGCGCTTGTCAACCCTCTGAAGACCCTTCTCCTGTTGGCGGGATTAAGTATCCAGTTATAATGGGGATCCTTCTTTATCACAGGGTGATGAGGGTCTATCATTATGACCTCGTACCAGTAGTACTTCCCGTCTTCCGCCACGTAGTACGAGTTGAGAACCTCCAGGTTTGGGAACTTTCTAGCTGCCCTCTCCTCAGCGATCCATCTCACGTTCTTTCCTGGTGTGAGCTTGAGAACACCCATTCCAGCAGGTTTCCTTCCGGAACGAGGTCGCTGTTTGCGCCTGCCCCCTTTTCTGACCCTCACCCTGGCTATGACGATGCCCTGCTTGGTCTTGTATCCAAGTGATCTAGCCCTGTCAGGTCTTGTGGGCCTCTCCACCCGGATGACTGCCGGCTGCCTTCTCCACTCAACCAGCCTCTCCCTCCAAAGCCTTAGAAGATCTTCATTTTTCTTTCTAGGTCTCCATAGGTAGATTTCATAGTATCTTGCAGTTGCTGGCACAGGCTTCACCTACCGACCCAGATGCTAGGATGCTTTTAAAAGGTTTCCACTGTGAAAATACCCGCCGATCTCCAAAGAAAGGTGGAGCACTTGCTGATAGGTATTGTTGGGAAAACCAACGTCGGAAAAAGCACATTCTTCTCAGCCGCTACCATGGTCAAGGTTGGTATAGAGGACAGACCATTCGTCACCATAAAGGCAAATGAAGGCGTTGGTTATGTCAGAGTGAAGTCTGTATGCTCTGAGTTCGGACTGAGATGTAATCCCAGACATGGGTGGTGTACTGGAACCCATAGGTTCGTTCCAGTAAGGCTTCTGGATGTTGCGGGCTTAGTTCCCGGAGCTCATGATGGAAGAGGTCTAGGAAACCGATTTTTAGACGATTTGAGAAGGAGTTCCGTTAACATAGTTGTCGTAGACGCCTCAGGAGCTACTGATAGTGAGGGAAGAAGGGTGCGACCTGGAACTCATGACCCGCTGGAGGATGTATCCATAGTCAAGGAGGAGTTTGCCTTCTGGATGGTGGATGTCCTGAGAAGAAACCTGGATAAGTTCTACAGAAGGATATTCTCAGGAGAAAACCCAGAGAGAATACTGTCGGAGATCCTCTCTGGATTGGAAATAAGGGAAAGTGACATCAGATCTTGTCTCAGCGAGTTGGAGATGGATCCCAAGAGGTTAGTTGTGGAGAAAAGGGAGGAGGATATATTCGAATTTGTAAGACTTCTGATAAGAAAAGCTAAACCGTTCGTCATAGCTGCAAATAAGGTGGATGTTCCGGAAGCTGAGGACAACCTGAGAAGGATGAGGGAGTCCATCGAAGATCCGATCATACCGGTATCAGCGGAGGCCGAGCTTATACTGAAAAAAGCAGCTAAGATGGGACTTATACATTACGAGCCTGGATCATCTGATTTCTATATAATAGATGAGAGGAGGCTTAAAGGAGATCAGAGGAAGGTGTTGGAGATAATAAGAGAGAGAGTTCTCAAGAAATATGGATCCACTGGAATTCAAAAAGCCCTAGAATGTGCTGTTTTCGATGTAGGAAGAAACATTGCAGTATTTCCTGTTGAGAATGAGACCAAGTTGTGTGATAAGGATGGAAAAGTCCTTCCAGATGTTTTTATACTTCCAGCTGGATCTACCGTTCTGGACCTCGCTAAGGAGATTCATTCAGAGATCGCCGAGAGAGCTGTATGTGGTATCGATGTCAGGACCAGAAACCGGGTGAGTATAAATCAAAGGCTGAGGCATAGGGACATCATCAAGATAGTAACGGGAAGAGGTTAGGGTTCAACCCTACGTAGGTATGGTTGTGAGAATGATTATTAAAATCGATGAAGAGCTCGGTGGGAAGTTCAGAACTGAAGTGGTCGAAGTTAAGATCAACAAGAAAGGTTAGTGCTCCTATCAAATCTATCTAGGAGGCTATTAAACTCTGGCTCGAAAGATATGACTGAAAAGCTACGTTTGCCTACTGATGTTCGCTGGATTCGTTATAGTTATGCGAGATCTCCTCAACTAGAACTTCCTCTGTTTCTGTTTCAGCTTCAGCTTCTTTCCTCTCCAGCGAGGGTGTTGCCTCACCAAACCTTAGAACAACCGTTTTCCTAGGTTCTATATTCTTAATCGGAGCTATTTTCGTCGAGATCTGCCTTATCGATTCAGAGAAATTGACTGGTTCGTTAAATATTGAGGACCTGACAAGCTCCTCCAGTGTGAGCCGAGGTATCTGCTCACTTAAATACTCGACGACCTTGGATCTCACGGCCTTCTCCTGACCGCATCTGATTCTCACGCTGGTTATTATTATATAGAATATCCTCACAAGATGACCGTCTTTTGTCTCCCCTTCGGCCATAACGTCAACTCTACTAGTTCTTCTCTGAACAATTGATCTCAGATAGTCTCTATTGAGCATTTCCTTTACGAAGCGAGCATAGGCTTTGGATCCGTCTACTCTGAATATCTTGAACCAAAGCTTGTACTTCTCGTGCATGAAGTCTCCGGTTATGTCCCTGGCAACGACCTCCACGTTCCTACCTATGACGAGCTCTGGATCAGCAGCTGGAGTCTCACCTATCCACTTGCCGGGAAACACATCGACGGCATATACCTGATACCAGGTCTTGGACTTTCTTGCTGCTCTTCTTCGAGGCAAGCCTCACATCCTCCTCTTTTTTGATAAGCTGGTAAGAAGAGCTCGGTCCATGTAATTAAAATTTTTCCTTAGGCTGGTCAAAGGCCTAGCTACGCATTTAATACCGATGTATGGGCTTTCCCCTTCCCTTAAGCCGGATGAAGATGTTCCGAATCCTGAGTGAAGAGGTCTGGACGGTGGTTAATTACCTAAATTATTTCTGAAGAAATTCATAAGCAATGAGGCGCTAAAGGTTAAAAAATACTCAGCATGAACACGTCTCGAGCTGAGGAAATGAGCATTGAGCTTCTCGACGTCTCCTTTCAGTATTCAAAGAGACGGAAGTTTGCCTTGGTTGATATCAACTTGAAAATAAGGAGAGGGGAGTTTATTCTCATCTTAGGAAGGAGTGGGAGTGGTAAATCGACTTTCTTAAGGCTCCTGAACGGATTGATACCTCATTTTTACGAGGGAGAGCTGAAAGGAAGGGTGCTGGTGGATGGGATGGATACCAGAGAGCATAGTGTCGCTGAGCTCTCCAGG
>JAOZGP010000016.1 GCA_027491735.1 Thermoproteota archaeon
CAAGGATTGAGCAGGTCGTCCTTGTTGTGGAGTCGACGCGGTGTCTGGCGGGGTTAGTGCTTGAGGGGCTTGTTGTCCTTTAAATCCTCGATGAGCCCTCTCGGCGTCACCTTACCACCGAGGATGACCGAGAGATATATTTAGGAAAGGCTAAAATTTAATTGGTAGGAGGTGTCAGGTATACTATGAATCTGAAGGCTCTGCTGCTGACTGTGACCATCTTCGGTGTTGTGTTGAGCTTCTTTGTCGAGTACGTGATAGGGGCTCGGCCTTGTATGGCATGCTTGATTCTGAGATATTCCTATTTGCTACTCGCTGTGATCTACGCAGCCTCAATGCTGCACGGAGGAAGAATCCTTCCCGCTATCTCCATACTCGTATCCGTGTGGATAACGGCTGTTGCCTCTTGGGGCGTGCTTGGCTACCTAGGTATAACGAAAAGCCCCTGTATAGCAACCTGTCCCATAGGAGAGGATCCTAATCTGGAGAAAACCATGTTCTGTTTGGCTCTTATCGGAGGAATACTGGTACTAACCGGCTCGATTAAGATCTACAGGAGCAGTTAGATTATTACATAAACGCCTATCTCCTCAGCTAGTTTCTTGAGGTTCTCGTCAAACGTGAGCAGTGGAAGGGATCTTCTGGCTGCGAATGTCAGTATCACAACATCCTCCATGTTCTTCATGCTCTCCTCAGAGAGGAGGGAGATCGCCTCTATGTAGTCCTCTCTGGTCACTTGTGAGAGAGTGGTTCTCCTATCAGTCAACACCAATAGAAGCACCTCCATCGCATCCTCTTTGGTGAGTCCGGATCCCTTGAGAAACCATATAAGCTCGTGTAACACCAGATCTGGTACCACCCAGAAAGACGCTCTGTTCATGAGTTCTCTAGCTTTTTTATGGAGACTTTGATCGGAGAACAGATAATAGATCAAGGCGTTTGTGTCTAAAACCACCCTCAAGATTTCACACCCCAAGCTATGATCTCATCTATCAAGGAAGGGGCCACCTTTCTGTTGAGAACCCACCTATCCTTGTTGCGCCTGAGAACTCTGATCCTCACCTCTCCCCTCCAGCTTGTGAGGACAAGGACATCCCCATTTCTTAGATTGAGAATATCGGCCAGTCTGACCTCGCCTTCAGCCTTTCTTCCTCGAATGTAAATTACGGGCAAAATACGCTTACCTCCTTCTGAGCACGGCCAGGTTGCCCTTATCCGTCTTTATTATGTCTATGTAGCCTCTGCTTTTAAGTCTCCTTAACCTCCTCCAGACGGTGGTCTTAGGAAGATCCAGCGAACGAACTATCTCCGATTGGTAAGCGCGCCCACCCCTCCTCCTGATCTCATCAAGTATCGACTTCTCTTCCTCCGTGAGAGAAGGCTCCCTCCCAGAGAGGGATCTTCTGCTCAACAGAAAAGAAATCACAGCAACTGCTATCACTACGGCTACGATAAGAGCGAACAAGCCTCCATTTGTTAGATGCTGACCTGGACTTGGGTGAGGGAGTCCTTTCTTTATGCTGGGTTTAGTGAGGTTCACGGGAGGTGGGAGCACATAAGCGATCCATGATGCTCCACTGAAGGTCAGGACCGTCATGCCATCCGCCGTGTTCAGAGAGGAGGGACTACCTGACATGCCCACTACAACTGCGCCCTTTGGTAGAGTGACTTTCACAGTTGGTGCAGAGAATCCGATCGTTAGGTTCCATACAATCCCATCCTTGTGCGTCAGGGAAGGGGTCTGATACATCACGATCACGTATTTTGTGGAGGAATCTGTTTGGACACATATCCGATCTCCACTCATGGAAAAGTTTAGGAGCAGATTTTTGTCATCAACCACCATTAGGTCCTCGTAGTGCGAAACAGGGATGGATATCTGAAGAGATCTGCCTGGCTCCGATACTTCATACCTAGCCTCCACATAAGACCATCCATCGGAAAACACCTCCACTTTGATGCTAGTCGGTGAGGGTAGAGCAGATAGGATAAGCGGTTGATGTAGAACAAGCATGATCAAGATCGCTAGCCACGATCTTGGCTTCAAGGGGCATCGCCTCCTCAAAGATGAACGCTATGAAAGAGAGAAGATCTAAGGTTTAAAAAAGGTTCAATCCCTTTGACGCTCTCCTTTCTGATTCTTTGCTACATTTATAACTTTCGCAACGTTTCAGCGGACGGCCTTCTCGCCTCAGGATCCACAGAAGGCGGAGCGGCATCTACCCGCCTTCCGAGCCCTCTCCGGAGCAGAGCTTATACACAATCGGATCATCTATCTTTGTGAGGATCTTCGATGTCGCAGAAGCCGTAGGGGTGAATGTGCGGCACAGTGGGTTTCTG
>JAOZGP010000026.1 GCA_027491735.1 Thermoproteota archaeon
GGCGCAGCATCCACTCGACCAGCTGCCCCTCTGGAACCATTCCCACCTGATGTTGAAGCTGGCGCTCTTCAAGCCGGCTCCTCACAGAACCCCCTAGAGGGGGCTCTTCTCAGCGATGAATATGGTAGGATAGGAGAATAATTAAAACGTTGTGGAATCCATGTCTGAGTTGAGAAGATCGTTCAAGCCACCTTAAGGGGAGAACAGTCTCTCATTTTATGGCACTCATCGCCATACCTCCAAATGAGCGGATGGGAAATGATTAAAAATCCCTAAGCGATGGCTTATCGAGAGTGACTATAAGGGGTGTTGGCTTGAGCTCAAGGATGGGAGCTATAGTCAGATTACTCAACACGACCTTGGATGGAACCAAGAGCTCGGTGGCCGCGTTAGCTGACATTAGAGGCATAGGTGTTCCTCTGGCTAGAACTATCCTAAGAAAGGCAGGAATTCACCCTGATAAACGCTTAATGGACCTCACAGAAGAGGAGATTAGAAAGATAGAGGAGATAGCGAGAGATCCCCTGAAACATGGAATTCCCTCGTGGATGTTAAATAGACCCAGAGATCCACACGATGGAGGATCGTACCTGCTGCTCGGGGATGAGGTCACTCTTGCTGAGAAGAGGGATATAGCTTTGATGAAAAGAATAAAGTGCTGGAAGGGGATAAGACACGCTCTTGGTCTTAAGGTGAGAGGACAACGCACCAGAACCACTGGAAGGCGTGGTAGGACTGTGGGATACAAGAAGAGGAAAGGAGGGTGATCTAGCGTGGGAGATCCAAAGAAACCCAGGAAGAAGTATGAGAGGCCATATAAACCTTTTTCTAGGGTTGTTATTGAGGAATCTAATAGATTATCCGGAGAATACGGTCTAAGAAACAAGAGAGATCTCTGGAGGGCAGCTTATCTTGCTAGAAAGTACAGAAGGATAGCTAGAAAGCTGCTTTCTGCTCCTCCTGAGGAAGCGATGAGGGTTGTTGGGCCTGTGATAAGGAAGCTTCAGAGGTATGGAATCGTCGGGAAGGACGCCACCCTCGACAGCCTTCTAGACGTCAAAGTGGAAGATTTTTTGGAGAGGAGGCTTCAGACTATAGTCTGGAGAAAGGGTCTGGCTAAAACCCCTTACATGGCTAGACAACTCATAGTACACGGTCACATTCTGGTCAATGGTACCAGGATAAGACAACCCGGATATTTAGTTCCCAAGGATGAAGAAGATAGGATAGAATGCACTCTGAAGATCCCTACTCAGGAGGTTGAGCAAGAGGGGAATGGAGGGTGAAGTAAATGTCGAAACCGGAGAAGGGGAAGATAGGTGTAGCTCACATATATTCCTCCTTCAATGATACGATTGTTCACATAACAGACATCACAGGGGCTGAGACGATAGCCAGATACTCTGGAGGTATGTTTGTAGATGCTGATAGACTGGAGGGGTCCCCCTATGCTGCTCTTAAAGCGGCCATGGCTGCCGCTAAGGAAGCTAGAAGGAAGGGGATCACTCATCTCATAGTGAAGATCAGAGCTCCTGGTGGGATAAAAAGCAGAATACCTGGACCTGGGGCCACTGCGGCGATAAGGGGACTGTCAAGATCGGGGCTTATGCTCATAAGGGTTGAGGACGTCACACCCATACCTCACGACGGAACAAGGAGGCCTCATGGAAGGAGGGGCCGTCGTGTTTGATCGGGATCTTTTTAAATATCTCACACCATATTGTTTCCTGGCTTAAGGGAAATGAGCATTGATGTGATGGACATCAGTGATGAGGAGATCCGCAGGCTTCTGATGATGGAGTACGATAATGCAGAGATAAGATCTGGAAAATTTAACAGGAACCCACCCATCCTGAAGTCCTCTAATGGAATTGTGGGTACAGTGCTAACTTACTCTATAGAGTGTGGGACGGTCTTCAAGGATCTAGCTGTTCTTGTTCTGGAGGATAGGATTCCTGTTGGTGAACTGAAGAAGTGGGTTCTCGACAAGGTGTCCCGTCACCTGGAAGAAGCGGTTGGTATTCGTCTCGTTGATGAAGTTAAGGTGTTGTACTACAACGATCAGGTTAGGTGTTTAGAGGACCCTCCTCCGCCTATCATAAAGATCCTCGTTGAGGGCGTGTATAGCGAGGAGGAGAGGCGAGAACTTAGAAAGCAAACTGTATCCTTCAAGGAAAAGATTCTTACAAGTGAGTTTGGGGGACTTAAACCTCTGTCGGAGGTTACTTCAAGCGGTTTTAGCGAGAAGAGCGGAGATGATCAACTCAAACTAGAACAGGAATCTTCAAGCCCGGGGATTATCAGGCGCGGAGGGAAATTCTCGATGGGTCATCCTACACCTCATCTCTACGAAGTGACTAATGGCAACAATGAATCAGGAGAACTTGGCTCTACGAAGATCGCCGAGTTGTTAGGGATAGAAGAACTGAAGATAAAGATAGAAAAGCTGGAGTACTTGGTGGAAATGCTCATGAGGGCCCTTATAGGTAAATCTCCTGACACCGGCGTGATCAACATGGTTAGCAGCGCGTTACATCATTCACATAGGCCTCTCAGCGAGCAATCTCACATCACAAATCATGTTGAGGCAGAACCTCCAGGCGATTTCCGCAGAAGCGAACCCTCATCTCATGTTCTGTTCGGTGAGAAGCTATCGAGGATGGGTGAAAAAGAGGCAAACAATGACGCTGAGACCATCAGGCAGGCTAAGTTAAATTCAGAAGTGAGCGAACTTAGCAGTAAATCCGATGAATTTATAGAGGAGTTTCTGGTAGAAAACCCCTGGGCCGAGATACTCTCTAACAAGAAGAAAAGGGTGGGCGATAGGTGAAAATAAGGATACTCAGGCTCACTGAGGGTAAAGCTGAATTTCTTCTCGAGGAAACGACTCCTGCTATGGCGAATGCCCTTAGGAGAGCCATTCTCTCAGAGGTTCCGGTAATGGCCGTGCATGAGGTCATTTTTTTCACAAATACCACTGACTATCCCGATGAGTATATAGCCCACAGGTTGGCAATGATCCCAATAAGGACCGATCTAAAGAACTACTCAATGGATGAGGGCTCAGTTGTCACATTGAGGCTGGATAAGGAAGCTCAGGAGGAAGGAGTAGTTTATTCAGGAGATCTAGAGAGTTCGGATCCGCTCATAATTCCGTTAAACTCCAGGATACCAATAGTTACCATGAAAAGAGGCCAGAAGCTTAAGTTTGAGGCAATTGTTAAGTTAGGAAAGGGTAAGTGGCACGCTAAATGGCAGCCTGTGAGCGGATTAAGATATAGCTACACTCCAATCTACGAGGTCCTTCCTGAGGCCCTGCCTGAGTCATGTAAAGACTGTGAAAGCTTGGAAAAGAACAAAAACGGGATTCTGATAATAAGAGATCCGTACTCATGCCCCAAATGTGCTGCCGAGCTGGAGAGGATGTTAAACTCAGGAGACTCCAGGGTTCAGATCAAATGGGATGCCACCAGGATATTCATGGGATTTGAGTCGAATGGTCAAATTCCTCCATTCAGGATAATTCTCACAGCAGCAGATGAACTCATAAAGAAGTTTGATGAGTTTGAAAACAAGCTAAAGGAAGCCCTCTCCCTGAATAAAGGATGAAGACTTCACTTCAGGGATCTAATCACTTCCATAAGAGATCTGACCCTATCCTCTGAAACTGGGGAGGAGATTCCCCCTTCCTTGAAATATGATCCAACTATGGCCCCGTCAGCGTATCTCAGAAGACTCACATTTCTGGGATTTATGCCACTACCAAGGAAAAGAGGAACATCCTTCAACTCTCTTCTAAGCTTCATCAAGGAGTTCTTGGTAGGAGGGATCCCAGTTCTGGTTCCCGTGATCACAATAACATCTGCCCCTCCTCTTTCGTATGCATCTAATGCCTCCTCGACGATAGGTCTTGTGGAGAGGGGAGAGGCATGCTTGACGCGCACGTCAGCCAGTATCTTAACCTTTCCGCAGATGCTCTCAAGTCTAGATCTGGCCCTCAGAAGCTCGTAGGCTCTTCCCTCTATTATTCCCTGATCAGTGACGTAAGCATCTGTAAGCACGTTTACTCTTATGAACGATGCTCCCGTCGCCTGAGCTATGGCCAGAGATGCCAGGGAATCATTTCTCAAGATGTTTACTCCGACAGGAACGCTAACAGATCTCATAACCTCTAGGACGGCCACTGTGACAGAGGTTATTGTTTCTGGAGGAACTCTGTCTGGATAGTACGGAAAGTCGAAGAAGTTCTCGATGAGAACGGCATCAACTCCACCTCTTTCCAGAGCTATAGCGTCTTCAACGGCTCTCCTAACAACCAAATCGATCTTCTCAGGGTGAGGCGCTCCCAACGTTGGTCTCAGGTGCACCATCCCTATTATAGTAGGACCATCGGACAGTACAAGCTCGCGGCTCATACAACATGTTTTAAGTTGCTGAACCCAATATTTATTTCTGGTATGAAGGTCTCCTTCTGGCTTCTGGATATAGATTCTCATAAACCTGGTCCTAGACCGCAGGTAAGGCTTTGGGGAATAGACGAAGGGGGGAGAAGGGTTCTTCTAATTGATAAGAACTTCCTTCCCAGGTTCTACGTTGTTCCAAAAAATAACAACTTCCTTAGCGCGCTGATGGACAAATGCTCTAGAATTGAGGGAGTAGCTGAAGTAAAACCTGTGAGAAGGAGGTTCCTTGGAAGGGAGCTCATGTGTGTCGAGGTCCTAGTCAAAGATCCATCGAATATGGACAGGCTGGCCAAGAAGATTTCGAATCTTGAAATCGTGATGGGCTGCTATGGATACGACGTAAGGTACACCATGCAGTACCTGATCCTCAAGAACCTGCCTCCCTGTAAGTTCATCGAGGTGGAGGCGTCACCAACCTCTAGACCTGAGGGTGCGCAGATAGACTTGGCCTACGAGATCGTAGGTGAATTCAAACCCTCTGTGATCGAAGAGCCACCAGAGCTGAGAACTCTCTCTTTTTATTGCGTGATTCCAGGAGAGAAAGGATCTCCTGATCCTAAGAGCTCTCCGGTGGTTATGATATCAGTGATAACGCCTGATGATGAAATCATCTGTCTTGAGGCCGGAGACGGGGATTCAGATCTGCTCAAAGACTTCTGTGATGTTATAAGGTCAAGCAATCCAGATGTAATATTTGGTTATGGAACAAACAAGAGGGACTGGATATACCTAGTCGAAAGAGCTAAGATTAATGGAATAAAACTTCCTGTCGGTAGAACAGGACTGTTTCCGCACACAAGCGCGTATGGCCACGTGTCTGTCACTGGAAGAGCAAACCTCGACCTCCTAGATTTCGTGGAGGACATACAGGAGATAAAACTGAAGACTCTACAGAACGCGGCGGACTATCTGGGTGTGATGTCAGAGAATGAGGGACCGGAGATACTCGAGTATGATCTCTATGACTACTGGTCCAGAAAAAGGGAGATCCTCCGCGATTACGCTCAGCATAACGTAATGAGGGTTAAAGGCCTTGGGGAGGAGTTCTTAGATTTTGGAATTCAGCTATCCCAGGTGGTTGGTCTTCCGCTGGATCATGTGGCTGCTGCGGCCGTGGGTTTTCGCGTGGAGTGGTTCCTGATAAAGGAGGCTGTGAGAAGGGGGGAGCTCGTTCCTCCTAGAAAGGAGGCCTTCGCTGGTAGCTATGTAGGTGGAATAGTCCTCAAGCCGGAGCCGGGAGTTCATGAAGACATAGCAGTTCTCGACTTCGCTAGCATGTATCCAAACATAATGATGCTGAACAACATTTCTCCAGACACATACATCCCTCCTGACGAACCGGATCCCCCTCAAGGTTGTTATGTAGCTCCGGGGGTGGGTCATAGGTTCAGAAAAGAGCCGCCGGGATTGTACAGGGAGATACTGTCTGAACTCATAAGAGCAAGGAGGGAGGTCAAAGAGAAGCTGAAGTCTCTTCAGGAGGATAGTCCGTACTATAGAGTACTTCAGGCTAGACAGAGAGCTTTAAAGGTCATAGCTAATGCTACCTATGGCTACACAGGCTGGGCTGGAGCGCGCTGGTACCTCAAGCCTGTAGCTGAGGCTACAGCCGCTTGGGGTAGACATTACCTCAGAAGCATAATAACGATGGCTGAGGAGGCAGGGTTCAGGGTCATATACGGGGACACGGACAGCATCTTCATTAGATATAGGGAAGGAGTCGATGATCTTCTGAACAGGATAGAAAAGAAACTCTCTCTTGACATAAAGCTTGAGAAGATCTACCAAAGGATAATTTTCACTGAGGCCAAAAAGAAGTATGCCGGAGTGCTTGAAGATGGCACCATTGACCTAGTAGGTCTCGAATGCGTTCGTGGGGATTGGCCTGATGTGGCCAGAAAGGCACAGAGGGAAATCGTTAGAATAGTTCTGACAACGAGAGAAATAAGAGAAGCTAGACAGAGGGCAAAGGCTTTCATTAGGAAGTATGTGGAAGACGTCAGGAACCTGAAGGTCCCTCTCAAAGATTTTACTATATGGAAGGAGATAACAAAGAAGGAGTACAAGGCCAGAACACCTCATCTCAAAGTTACCGAAGATCTGAGGAGGATGGGTTGGAAGATAAAGCCGGGAGATAAGGTAGGATATGTGGTAGTCAAGGGAAGCGGAAAGCTGTACGAGAGATCGGTACCGTTCTTCAAGGCTTGCCCTGAGGACATTGATATCGACTACTACATAGATAAGATGATATTTCCAGCCGTCATGAGGATACTAAAGCTCATCGGAGTCGAGGAGTCAGAGCTAAAAGGAGGGGGATTAGAGGAATTTCTTTAGATCTTGAGGAACTTCAAGGGAACTTTCGACGATGTTCTTCTTCCTGTGAGTGGTCTCTGCAACGGAGATCGGACCTTCCTCTCCTCTTCTTTTCTTGGACTGACTATACCATAGAAAATAGCGCAGCTTATGCAATAATACCTAGTCTCTAATCTCTTTGAGACGTAGGCCCCTTTCTTCTCCAGGTCCTTCGCTACTGATCCCTGGATCGGAGAGGTCCAGACGGTCACTTTTATGGCTTTATCAGCAGGTACTAGTCTGTGGCACTTGTAGCACTGAACAGTCTTCTCATGTCCCGAGTTCTTTAGGTTTCTACCCCTGTTCCTTCTCTTCTTGGGCATAACAGTTTCCCCCAAGATTGATTCGACGCACGAGATAAATAAAGATTTGGTGAGGATGTTGATAAAACCGGTCAGCTGGAATGAGGACTTTTAGTAGCTCCTGCCCATCCAAGCGAGATGAGGAGCTTCTTTTCCGCAGACTATGCATCCCTTGCTTTTACCGCTGAGGGAATCCTCCTCATATCCTATCATTGAATATCCGGTCAATTCCTCGACCTTGAGCGCGCATCCCTTTTCACCACACCAGGGGAATGAGACCAGTTTATTTTGCATGGAGGATTTTAGACTCTCAACGTCCTCAACATAGACAATCATGCTCTCAAAGTATCTCCTCGCTTTTTCCCTCATCTTTTCTTCCATATCTTCAAAAAGATCCTCGAGATATGGCAGAAGCTCCTCCTCGCTCACTCTAGTTCTCTCCATGATGTCTCTTCGAAATACCGTGACAGATCCCTCCTCGACCTCACTCTTCCCTACCTCCAGTCTCACAGGAACACCTTTCATTTCCCATTTGTAGAACTTGTATCCCGGTTTCTCATCCTCTATGAGGTCAAGCTCGCAAGTATAGCTGGAGGACACTAGCGAATATACTTTAGAGGCATAGTTGTTTATCTCCTTCTCGAAACCTTTGAAGGGTATAGGGACTATGACCACTTTTATGGGGCTTATCTTTGGAGGCAACACCAACCCCCTGTTATCTCCATGTATCGCTATAACCGAAGCCAAGGATCTTTCAGATACCCCAAACGATGTGGTGTGAACATATTTCTTCTTGCCGTCTCTGTCAGTGTACTGTAGATCATAGGCTTTGGCGAAGAGATCTCCAAAGTTTATGACACTTCCAAGCTCCAACGCCTTTCCATCCGGAAGTATCGTCACTAGATCGTAGTTATAACGGGCTCCAGGAAATGTGTCCCAGGGAGGTGTTTTGACCACTATGTAGGGCACCAAGAGCTCGTCGTAGAACTTCTTGTATATATCGACGCCAAGCTTAACTTGTTCGACGGCCTCCTCAAACGTGACATGGAAGGTATGAGCCTCCTTGAAGAATGTGATCTCTCTAACCCTCAACATGGGCCTTGTCGCTTTGGTCTCGTATCTGTAAGCAGGAACTATCTGATATATACGCAGAGGTAGGTCTGAATAGCTCTTGATCCATCTGGAAAGAACCTCATACATTATCGCCTCACTTGTAGGTCTTAACGCAAGTCTCTCGTCGAGCTTCCTTAATCCCACCTGGGTTATCCAATAGATCGTGTTTTCGAATCCTTTTATGAATCTGAATTCTCTACTCAACGTCGACTCGGGAACTATGGAGGGGAAATATACTCTCTTGTGTCCAGTCTCCCTCAGCAGCCTCTCCATCACAGACATAATGTTCTCCATTATGGCATAGCCATACGGCAGCCACACGTAGAGTCCTTTAACGGGATATCTCTCGTCCAAAATACTAGCTTTGAACAGAACTTCATCAAACCACCTGGAGAAGTCCTCCTCCTTCTTGGTCAGCTCAAAGGCTTTTTTCTCAGACAATTTAACTCCCTCCTTTGGAAGGGTATCGGCTCATGAAAGATTGAGGGAGTTCTTTAAAAGAACATGGTATGAGTGGTACATGTTATAGAGGGCTCCTGGAGTGTCTTTCTCTAATCTCCGCACGAACTTCATCATAGGCGTGAGTTTTTCATCGATTCCAGCGAGGTAAACCAGCTCTTTCGACATAACCTCAGCGAAGGGTGAGACTATCGGAGGATTCGTTCTGTGACACATGACATAACCGATGCCATCGATGAATATAAGCTCCGGGGACCCTGTGTAGATGTATCGTACAAATAACACGACCACATCCTCCAAGAAAGCTGGGATAACTATTCTATCGTATCCAGAGGAGAAAGCATAATCGATTACATCTCGGAGGTGAATCGAGACTTTCTCCATTCCAACGTCGGGTAGGCCAATTACGTCTACGCTAACCTCCGGAAACCTCCGCTCCATATCTAGAAATATATCAAGAGCGAGGTCATCGTAAGGTCGATGGAGCTTCAGGTATGCTAATGAGCACGATCTCTCCAGAAGATCATGCCTGCCCACGGTCCTTCTGACCTTGTTTAAGATGCTGTTCTTCAAGCATGCTCTACAGAGAATTTCTCCAGAGTACTTTCTGAGGTATAGCTCATCGTCTCGACCACATCTGGGACATTTCATAACTTTATTACCTTTCATCCCAACTTAATAAAAAGATGATCCCCTTCGAGCCAGAGGAAGTCCTCATATATGATGATGAGCACTGGATCATCCTCAGAAAGAAGAGAGAAATGGCTAGAATATACATGGAGCCACTGAAGGATCTGGGCTTATCTCCCAAACTATACGGTAGTGTTGCAAGGGGGGACGTCCATATCAAAAGCGATGTAGATATAGTCGTAGAGAAGCCGCCTTGTCCCTTCTCGCTAGTAGATCATATCCTTCTCGATAGGTTCTCTGATCCGATCTCGCGAGAGATAATACAATCAACTCCAAAAAGTACACCAAAGGTATACATAAAGTATTCAGGGGACGTCACTATTTCCTATCCGCTCTCTCAACTTGCCGAGAATGAGAGCTTCTTCTACAGGTTCGGTGGAGTGCTCTCACTGCAGGAGCTCGATGAGGTCAGAGTTCCCGGGGTTAACAAGAAGCTGAAGCTGATATATCCCACGAACGAAGGACATGCAGCAACTAGTATAATAGGCAAGGAATCCCTGGTTGCCGGTATTTTAAGGATCCCCTTGAAGGTAGTGATGGAGAGGGCTATGATACTCGCTAGGAGGAAAGTTGAGGGCACAACTGGGATCTATCTGACGTACAGGCTCGATCCAGGCGAGTCCGTTGAGGAAGCAGTTCAGAAGCTCATGAGGCTTAAAAAGGGGTTCAGAAACAGAATGACCCCCGAAGTCGTGAAATGATCCCTTCAAATATTGTATCTAAGGATGGCCACAGCTCCTCCGAAGGATTTTACTGCGTCTCCAGCCTCAGTATTACCCTTAACAAAATGGAGTTCCGTTTTGTAGCTTCGCGCTTTTTCCACGATCTCCAAGACCTTTTCCCTAAATTCTCTATTGAAAAGAAGATCACTTAATATGAGAACGGACTCAGCAGCACCACAGATCACAGCCCTGTATACCTCATCAATTCCATAAGAAGTTAAGTTGGATTCCCTAGAAATGAGTTCTAGGAACTTCTCCAGAATCTTAGAGGATCTGGCTATCTCTAGCTCACCCAACACTCTATCTAGGACGCCCCTCTTTATGGCTTCTCTGACTCCGCTAATTGTAGCGCTACTGGTATCACAGACGTGGATCCCGCTTAAAAGAGCAGAGGATTTGTTCTCCAAATACTTCAGAAATAATCTCTTAAAGAAACCAGGTCCACAGACTATTATAACTTTAATTTCCTTCTCCTCAACGATTCTATTCAATATCTCCTCTAGTTCTTTGAAAGATTTGGATAGAGCCGACTCGTAGCTGGAACTTGTATCCTTAAACGGTTCCCCACTGACGGATGTGACCTCCCTAATCTCAAAGTTATCTACTAAAGCTATAGTTGCGTTCCTCTCATCCAAGGCTACTATGATCGCTGTTGGGCGCCTGCTCGCCTTTACAGCCTTCTCGATTATCGAGATGTGTGCATTGCTCCACTCTTTCCTCTCCACCTCCACGACTCCTCCGACTCCTATGTTTAGGGTGTGGTACTTGCCCTGTATTCCATATCTCTCCGGGCCTCTGATCACAACCCCAGTCATCCTCAATCTCTGTCCGTACTCATCGATTTTCGCTTTCTCGAGCTTTATTGTGATGGTCATGGGCACCCTTTCTCCGCTGTTTGGCCTACCACCCTCCGGCTTCACTCGTCTCACAGTCCTCATGGTGATAAGGTCCCCTTCCTCCAGCAGGAAGTACAACCAAACGAGGTCATTTACATTATCTATCTTCAGTTTTATGGATCCTCTCTTTGGATCTTGCTTTAAGATTCTCATCCCCACGACCTTTCATTAGTCTATCGTTATGATTCTGAGGAGGGCTGGGACCTTAACCACCTCGTGAACCTTAGCTCCGACTATGGTCCTTACACCGTTCTGATAGGCTTTATCGACGATTCTCTGTGTTATTATCCCGTCATAAACTATGTACTTGGCACCCCTCACTCTCTCCAACTCATTGTAGAGATCTTGGATGGAGACCTCAGTCATCGCATGGAAGTTCTCATCCAAGAAGAGCACCTTATTGGAACCGAGAATCCTCTCCACATGTTCCCTGAGTGGCTCAGGTATATGCTTCAGGTCAGCCTTCTTACTCCTTAAGTGGATCTCCTCGTGTTTTGGTGGATGAACAGGTAGTGAGGCTGTGGATGAAGCAGTGTTGATCATAGCGACTTCCTCCTTCCTTTCATGGATCTTCTTCTTTGATCTCCTCTCTATGTGGAGTTCACTTCTCGCTTCATCTGCCGGTATTGCTGAAGCTAGAGCGATTCTTATCTCCTTGGCGGTTAACTCCTCAACTCCTTTACCATGAGGAGCCCTAGCGACAAAATCTATATCAGTCTGCTCTAAAAGGGATCTGAGAACAAGTTCTCCTCCCCTATCTCCATCCACAAATGCCGTCGCATACTTTCTACTTATCAGATCAATTAAGGATTCAGGTATTTTCTCCACAGCTCCACCAACAGCAATTACATTGTTGTACCCGTACCTTATCATATTGAGAACATCAGCTCTGCCTTCGACTACAATAATCTCATCGGATTCCTCTATCCCCTTAGCAGCGGGAAGACCCTCCCTTCCATAGAATATGAGGCTGGACTTTGCGGCCTCAAGCTTTATGAGGTCAAGGATCTTTTTGTACTCGTCTCTGGAACTTGCAGTCCACGACTTGAGAATCTCCGCAGCTCTCTTAGCGACTTCTCTCCTTCTCTCCTCTCTCTCATCGGTTATGGATCTTAAAGTGACCCTGGCTTGATAAGGACCGACCTTCTCTATTGTCTCCATTGCAGCTACCAACAGAGCCGTGTTGACTTTATCTAGTCCGGATGGAAACATTATAACGCCTTCTGTTTTCTCATTGACTTTCCTAAGTTTAACGTAAATCCTGCCTACCTTTCCAGTTCTCTGAAGCTCCTTAAGCTCTAGTTCAGGACCGAGAAGGCCTTCAAGCTGTCCAAATATGGCACCTATAACATCACTAGGGTCCACAACTCCGTTGACTGTTATGGACAGCCTGGCGATATACTTGTGGGGATGGACCCTAGATCTCTGAGCGTCATGCTCCATAAATTATCACCAACAACAATCCTCCAGGATGACTGCCAAGTCTGGACTGTGCGCCCACCAGCAATCCCCACGGGTCAACGGTCTGCCTACGCTGTCCTCCCTTCCCGGGGGTCAATCATTCTGGTGGGCGCTGATTAAAAACATCCAAAACTCTTTATTTAAATTTCCCTCAACCCTCTGTTCAGTGGGATCTTTTGACGGCAAGTCGAACAACATCTTTGAGAATATCGGAGTATTCCTCAGAGAAGCCGATATCATCTATGAGATCTATACATCTCTCTGAGTATTTTTCAGCCAAGAGCTCTGAATATGATAGAGACCCAGTTCTCTTTACAACCTCTCTAACGAACTCAAGCTCATTTTCCGTCAGGTCAACCTTGCCCAGAACGGAAACAAGCCTCTTCCTGTCATTCTCGGGCAATATCTCATAAGCCTTGACTACAAGCAGGGTTCTCTTCCCTTCCTTCACATCACTATCCACAGGCTTGCCAGTCACGTGAGGATCGCCAAATAAACCTAGAATGTCGTCTCTCACCTGAAAACCGACACCTAGAAGTTTTCCTAATTCATCCAAATCATCTAATAAACCCTCCTTTCCGGCTAAAATAGCTCCTATCTTGAAGGAAGCCGAGAAGAGGGCTCCAGTTTTGAGCTCCAGCATATGGATTATCTCCTCCGCAGATGGCATAGTTAAGCCGCTAAGGTACATGTCGAGGGTTTGGCCTTCTATCAACTTCCTGTAGGCTGTTGTATACTCCGACACCGCCTTGACGATTTTATCCGAGCTGAATCCACTGGTGAGAAGAGCCTCTATACCGAGTTCAAGTAAGCTATCCCCACCTAAAATGCCCAAAGAGATGTCAGAAGTTCTCGGGGGAGAGAACTTATACTTCTTCTCTCTGGGTAGATCCTCGTAAAACCACTTCCTGAAGTCCACATGAAGAGCAGGCCTACCTCTCCTGCTCTCACTTTCGTCCATTATGTCGTCATGAACAAGGGACGAATTGTGCATGAACTCCACGGAGATTGCTGCTCTGATTATCTCACTGACCTTCTCCCCGCCAAGCCCCCAGAAAGTGGCTAGCACTATCAGGGGTCTGAGCCTTTTACCTCCGGCAAGAATGTAGTCGAAGATCTTTCTGTAATAAGCGCCGACAATATCGTGATCTCTTCGCAGAGAGGAGAGCATCGCGCTGATCTCCTGGTTTATTGCTGGAACGTATCTCTCAGCGAACTTCTTAAACAGACCACCCATAAGGAGATAGCTCCCTCCCTCAACTATTTATGCATGACTATAAACACTTCCTCAGAGTGAAAGAGTTTAAATTTCAAGCTCTCCTTCCCACCTTGGTGGTGAAATGGGGACCGTAAAGGAGAAGAACATAAAGAGGGTCGCTTACAAACTCGTCAAGGAGTACTCACAGCTGTGGTCCATTGATTTCGAGCACAACAAGAAGGTTCTCAATGAGATAGCGGACATAAAGTCCAAGAACTACAGAAACAGGATAGCTGGATATATAACTAGACTCAAGATAAGAGAACAGCAGGGAACTTTGGTGTGAAGCGACCTACGATGGCCACAACTCTTGTTTTCAGATTGCTAGTCTCGTTTTAGTGAATGCTTTTTGTTGTTTTCATCGATTTCCATAGGAGACTTTTTAGCCCTTTCGAGCCTTGAGCAGATAGTGGCGAAGATGAGGGTTGGAATAATAGGACAGGGATATATAGGACTACCGCTGGCCCTCCTGATAGCTTCTACAGGCATTGAAGTTCATGGTTATGATATAAACAAAAAACTTATAGTAAATCTCCTTGAGGGGAAACCCCCATTCGAGGAAGAGGGGATAGGAAATCTCCTGAAATCGCTCCTGGGAAAGACCTACTTCCCGACATCTGACTTAGATAGCCTGGACAGATTGGACGTCGTTATTATAGCAGTTCCAACTCCTCTATCTGAATCGAGTCCGAACCTGATGTTCCTGAGGTCAGCCCTTGAGTCTGCAGCAAAGGTCGTGAGGAGGGGAGGGACCATAATAGTTGAAAGCACCCTCCCTCCAGGATCAAAGAACAAAATAGTTGGCTGGCTTCGTGAGTTAGGGATGGAAGAGGGTCGAGACTACTATATAGCTTACTGTCCTGAGAGGGCGATGCCTGGCAGACTTCTGGAGGAACTCATATGGAACACCCGCATAATAGGAGCTGATGACGAGGAGGCGGCCAGGGCATCAGAGGAGATCTACAAACGTTTTGTGAAGGGAGAAATCATAAGAACATCTTTCTCCGTAGCTGAGGTTGTAAAACTCGTCGAGAATACCTACAGAGATGTAAACATAGCGCTGGCAAACGAGGTAGCCAGAGCTTGTGAGGTCCTCGGAGTTGACTACTGGGAGGTCATGAGGCTAGCTAACAAGCATCCTAGGGTGAACTTGCTAAGGGCGGGCGTGGGAGTAGGAGGCTCTTGCCTTACGAAGGACCCTCTCTTCCTTTACCTGGCCTCAAAGGACAGAGGATACGAGCCTGATTTGATCCTCTATGCCAGGAGGGTGAACATGGATGGACCGGTCAGATATGCCAGACAGGTACATCGACTTCTCTTCCAAACTAAAAATGGATACGGTAGCAGGAAGATAGCTGTTCTTGGTGTAACTTATAAGGGAAATGTTAACGACACTCGTGAAAGCCCAGCAAGAGACTTCATAAAGTTCTTCCTCCGTCATGGCTACATGGTGTCGGTCTTCGATCCGCACACCGGCGAGACCTTCGGAGGCATGAGAGCCGAAGATCCTTACGAGGCCGCTTCTGGAGCAGACTGCGTCGCCGTCTTAGCAGATCACTGGGAATTCAAGGAACTGATCCTTGATAAACTCGCCGCCTTGATGACCGATCCTCCGGTGCTGTTCGATGGTAGAGGAATGTTTTCAAGAGAAGACGTTGAGAACAGCGGGATTATATATGTGGGAGTTGGACTTCCACATCTCATAAAAGAAACTGTAGTGGATGCTCCCCTAAGCTTTTATCCTCTCAACAAGAAAGCTATATAGGTCAACAATCTCCGTCTTCACTTTTCTCTTATTTCTCTTTCGGGATTCACTCAGGAGCCAGTATGAGAACGGATCTGCAACCACGAGGAGGTCAACCTTCTCGTCCTTCAAGGCTGTGAAAATACCGTCCACCATTCGCTCCAGAGTCTTCAAGGAAGATATTTCACTTAAAGAAAATCCGCACGACATACAGAACCATGAGGGCATCTCTGCAAATTTCTCCTTCATGAACTCCTCTAGTAGAGAGGCATGCTCACGTTTTAGGGAACAGGTTGGAAGAAAGGCTACTTTACGGCTTTTATGCTTGTGGCGCCTTTTTCTTAATCTCTTTATAAGCTTCTTCTCACATAGTTCCTCGAGAAGTGTTGAGACCTCAAGCCCCAAGTCCCTCATTGTGGCTTTACATAACTCACAGATAACAAGAACCCTAGCTATCTCCCTATCACGTATGTGCTCCCTGAGCTTCACTAGATAATCTTTGTAGGTCTCCTCATAACCAGCTATCCTGAGAAACTGGCCGCAACAGGGCTCGTTTTCTCCAAGGCTGTATACCTTCTCTCCTAAAATAGTTTCTGCTATGAAGAAGGCTGAGGAAGCCATTTCAGGAGCCCTATTAGCCCAGCATCCGGAGAAAAATAGGATATTTGCTTCCTTATCTGGGGAGTAGTTAGGAGGAAGCCATTTTCCCTTGCGATGTTCTCGAGACCAAGGTTGCATTATATCTAACAGAGAATTCCTCATCTTAGCTATCTCATATGGTGGGACATAGCCCAGTTTGATGAGTTCTGCCCTTATCCCAAGCATGAGTTTGGACACCTCGATATCCAGGGGGCAGCTTCTATCGCACAATGAGCAGAGGCCACATTCATACAAGTACTCTATGGCATCCACTGATATTCTCATGATCCCCATGTCTATGGCTCTGAAGACGCTTATCCTGGCTCTAGGTCCAAGAGTCTCATTTCCATCTATGAATCTGACGAGTGGGCAGGAGTCGTTACACGCTCCACATGATATGCATTTAGAGAGGAGAGACGCGAGCTCTTTTGAGAACATCTCAATCACCCAGAACAACCTTACCAGGATTCATTATCCCACTCGGATCCAAGACCTTCTTGATCTTCTTGTACAGGGCTTCATTGTCGAGCTCTTTAAATTTGAGACCAGCCATGTTGAACCCAACGCCTGTCCCGTAACCGAACGAAGCACCTAGCTCCTCTAAACTCTGTGCCAACATCTCCACAGCCTTGTGAGCTCTCTCTCTGCTTTTATTGTCTAGAGAATCATAGGAAAATCCTGTTAAAATCCAGTTCAATCCGGGATTTATGATTGTTACCGTGTTAAGTTTCATTCTTGCTCCCACATGATCTATCCTACTAACTGCTTCATGCAACAGATCAGAGTTCGTCGTGAAACTGACGAAGTTCACAGTCTTTCCAGTAGTCTTCAGATTCTCCATGAGATATGTGTTTCCCTTCCAGTAGGGAAGGATTCTCGGATCTAACTCCAAGACATCGACTTGAAGTATCTCCAACTCTTCAGAAAGTTCCTTTATGAACTCTACAAGGCTGTGAGGCTCATGAGGGATTATCGTGTAGGCCCTAGCCCCCAACCTCTCATCTGGTAGGTGCACCTCGAAGATATCCCTGTAGTAGATTGTGTACCCGAGCATAAGCTCTCCTCTATAGGATAACCTGCTGTACAGATCTAGGGCATCTCCCACATGAGAGAAATCAACAGTTAGACCGAAGAGCCTAAGAGGCCTTCTCCTGAGCCTGACCTTAACTTTTGTGATCACACCCAGGGTCCCTTCAGTTCCTATAAAGAGTTTCTCCATTTTCCCCTCGCAGGGAATTGTTGCTCCCAGCTCCCAGATAGAACCATCAGCTGTCACGACCTCTAGACCCATGATACTCTCTCCCACAGTTCCATAGAACAAGGAAAGAGGAGACGCTGAGTTCTCGGCGACCATCCCCCCGAAGGTAGAGAGACACAAACCATCCGGATCTACGGGGAAGAAGAGATCCTCAGGCAACTCCTTCAATAACTCCCTCAGGCAGACTCCTGCTTCCACCGTGGCGGTCATATCGTCTGGATTTACTTCCAGGACAGAGTTCATTCGTCTCATACTCATTATCGCTCCGGAGCTTGATATAGGCCCGCCTACAAGGGATGTCCCATTCCCACGCGGGACAATCGGAATTCCATTTTTTGAGCACTCCACTAGGATATCTGCAACTTCCTCAGGATATGCCGGTCTTATCACAAAGTCAGGCTTGCTCCAGATATTGTACGCTGAAAAGGAGTAGGCAACTCTGTCTATTTCAGCACTAAGTATGTTGTCCTTGCCAACTATCTTCTCGAGGGATGAGAGGAAGCTTTCTTTGCTCATGGTCCTATTCAGTCCGGCATTCTCCAGGAAATGTTAAAAAGATCTTCCTTACCCGGAAGATGTCGGATGGCTCATGCTAAGGACCCCTCTGTTCGATCTTCATTCAGAGTTGGGTGCTCATTTTACTGAGTTCGCCGGGTGGGAAATGCCTCTGAGATATAGAAGTTCTATAAAGGAGACCTTAGCTGTTCGGAATTGTTGTGGGTTATTCGATGTATCTCATATGGGCCGGTTGACGATAGGAGGTCCCGACTCCCTGAAGTTTCTCCAGCTAGTAGCGACAAACGACGTAGACATTGAGCCGGGAAGAAGTAGGTATACCTTAATCCTAAATGAGGATGGTGGAATAAAGGACGATGATGTAGTCTTCAGGATTAAGGAGAGAGAGTTTCTCATGGTCATAAATGCTGGAAGCAGGGAGAAGATAATTAATTGGCTGACAAAGGTCAAGGAGGATAGGCATTTCGATGTGGATCTCGAGGATGTAACCTTCAAAACAGTCATGATAGCTGTTCAAGGGCCTAGATCCACTGAATTCCTATCTAGTTTATTGAATCTACCTAAGATTAGGAGATATAGGCATAAGGAGGTTAACTACAGGGATGATCGTGTTCTGGTGAGCAGAACCGGCTATACTGGAGAGGACGGGTATGAGTTAATATTCCATAACGCCGATTATGCAGAAGAGGTCTTCAGGAAGCTGGCTAACTTAGGAGTAGAACCATCCGGTCTTGGCGCCAGGGACATACTCAGACTGGAAGCTGGAATGTGTCTCTACGGTCAAGACATGAATGAAAACACAACCCCCATTGAGGCTCAGCTGGAGTTCGTTGTGCGCTACGATAAGGATTTCATAGGAAAGGAGGCTCTTCTTCGAAAAAAAGAAGAACCTCCACTCTACTTAAGGGCTGGGATAAGAAGCAGAACTAGGCGAAGCCCTCGATGTGGATCGAAGCTTTTTTACGAAGACGAGGAAGTGGGTTGGGTCACAAGCGGAACCTTCAGCCCAACGGTCGGAGTTGGAATAGGTATGGGATATCTAAAAAGAGGACTTTCCAAACCGGGAACTAAAATTAAAGCTCTGGTCTCAGATCGCCAAATAGAGGTGATCGTATCTGAGATGCCCTTCTACGACACCACTATCTATGGATACAGAAGAAGGGTACAGTGAGCTATCATTCCGGTCGGTTGCAACTCTGCGAAGCTGTAGATATCATCGCGGTCTTCTATCCTCAGCTCATCATCTGATCTTCAGGGATCGTTACTCAAATTCTCATTCCTCTTAACTATCCTCACTCTAGCTTAGGATCCCACAAATTGGGGACACCACATCGTCAAAAGCAACTCAAATTAAATGTTTCGGGAAAGGTCGGTGGATGTCACACTTTTTGCAATCCGTGGATCAGTCTCCTTTTCTCACCTTTCCTAACACTACATGGCTTACAGTTTTGGCCATTCTCCTGGCTTCAGCTATTCTCACGAGATCTCCCTCTTGGACCTTTATACACGGCGGTAGATGAGCATGAATCTTGGACCTTCTTCTCTCATATCTATCGTACTTCCTCGAGAAGTGCAGGTACTCTATCAGCACGGTCACGGTTCTTGTCATTTTAGCAGAAATGACTTTGCCCTCCAAGATTCCCCTTCTTCTGATCCTTATGGTTCCATGCCATGGACACTTCTCGTCGTCGCAGATCTCCTTGGGAGGTACGAGATCCTCAACAAATTGCCGAGGTATCCTGCTGATCTCATAACTCGAGCTCATACTCTCTTCACCCTCTCCTCAGGTCTTCCTACAATACTTGAACCACATACATATGCCCTCTTTCCACAAGGTAGAACAAATTTGAACACTCTATACCTCTTCTCGATCCTCCTAAGGGAGGAATTTGACCTCACTATTAAAAGGTTCCTGGTTTCATCCACTACCTTTCCCCTAATACCTAGCTCGCAAATGTTTGGGGAGTAGACTACCTCGATCTTTAAACCTATCAGCTCATGGAAGATGAGATCTCTAGCGGACATCCTACAGCGGAGGTCTATATCGCACCCCTTTCCCTCAGTACCGTGAGGATCCTGGCAATCTCTCTTCTTAACTCTCTTCTCACGTGAGTTTTCTCCCCTCCTCTAGCGCTGACGGTCCCACCTCGAGATCTTACTATAAAAAGCTCCTTTTTTAGTTCTCTTAGTCTTTCTAAGAGCTCCTCATTGCTCATATCTCTGATCTCAGCCATCTTCTTCATGGTCAACCATCATCCACCTCCTCTTGCTGCTTTTTCTCCTCATCCAAAATCTCTTCTTCACTCTTTTCCTGAATTTTCTCAAGGAACTCATGGATCTTATCTTCTTTTATCACTACCTGATCTGGTGTCTTGGCCTCTGGCTTCACTACCCTGACTCTCACACCCATCATTCCCTGAGGGAGAAGGATATGCTCCACAGCGTACTCAACATTTCTCATGAGGTCCTCTCCACATCGATATATGACTCCAGCCCTAAATCTTTCCTCTCTAGCCCTCTGACTTCCAAACTTCCCAGCAATTTTTATTTCGATTCCTCGTGCTCCTGCAGAGAGAGCTCTCCTCATCGCTATGAAGACCACTCTTCTGTGCCTCTCTCCCCTGGCGATCCTGGCCGCTATGAAATGGGCGATCAGTCTGGCAGACAAGAAGGGCTCCTCAACTTTCTCGGCCCTTAAATATGGATTCTCAAAACCGAATTTCTGTTTTAACAACTCAGTTAATCTTTTGCTCAACCTGCCCGATTTTCCTATAGCGAGACCCGGCCTTTCAACGTATACAGTGATCATCTCCCTCAACGGGGTGATGACAAGATCGGCATCGTGGAAACCTGCACGGCTGAGATATTTCTTAAGGAACTCCTTGAGAACAGCTCTCCTCCAGCCCTCATGTACTATCTTCTTGTAGGTGGGAACCTTTATCACTGCTGTCATGCTCATGATCTCTCCTCCACGACAACCTCAACATGAACTAGCTGCTCAACCTTCGGTGTAGATCTCCCCATCGCCCTGTAAAAGACTCTCCTGAGTTTATAGCTCTGCTGAGCGGCTATATGCTTTATGTAGAGAAGATCCGGATCTAATCCCTTCTCGGAAGCATTGTACTCAGCATTGTTCAGTATCTTGAGTAAGAGCTTCGCCGCTTTCACGGGATATCTTCCTATCTTCCATCCTTTCAGCTGACTTCTATGCCCCACGCCCTTCTTATACCTTCTAAAGGGTACTGGTCGTCTCAGAGCGATTACGTCCTCCAAGAGATCTCTGGCTTCATCAAGTTTCATCCCTCTAATAGCTCTTACAAGCTCTACCATCTCCTTAAATGAGACTCTCAGATCTCTGCCAGAGCTTCTAGCCTCATTGTCTCCTAGCTTTTTGTATGAGTATCCATATCGTGGCAAGCGTCACCGTCCTCCCTAGGACACCACACAGAGTGTCCTGGGGTGTGTCTATTTAAAGATTTTTAGCATGTCCTTCTATCTTCAGTCAGGATAGAGAATCCTGTGAGCGAAATAAGTTTTTCAGATCTCCTGTTGAGATCGGGGGAGGCGTCTTTAACTCTTCCTGCTCTTTTTACAGATCTTATCTCTTTTCGACAGTATCAATAACAATATCAGCGCTGGAGGTATCAGAGCCAGGATCCACACAGCTATCAGATTGGGCATGGGCTTGACCTCAGAGAAGTAAACCTCTATATCCTTCTTTTCTGCTAAATTGGATATATACTGCCACCTTCCTTCGCTCCATAGAATTTCCTTAGGAGTTGGCTGTCCTCCAGTTATCCTACAATTGGGAGGGAGCTCCACGTCCACGATCCCGACAACATCTTTAGGGAGAGTAATCAGTATGGGAGCTAGGGACAAAGACTTCCCTCCTTCTCTACCGAGCACGAGCTTTTCCATCGAGGTCGTTCTCTCCTCCAGCGTGTAGGCTATGCTCACAAGCTTTAGCTCTTTAATGGTATCAGTCCTAAAGGTGAGGTTGTACAGGGATATGTAGGGATTGGAGGACCTTACATCAGCGCTTATCACTAGGGCCGGCATACTGCTGTTACCCTTTTTAACCTTCGTCAGTCCGAACCTTATGTTGGTTATGACATAGCCCTCGTTGAGGAAGAACGTCATCAGGCTATGTACGGATATGGCGTTATATACACTCTTATTTAGAAGGTATTTCAGGGCATCTTCAGCTTTCTTAGGGGGCATGTTAGGTATTATAGTCATCCTGTACGTTCCAGTGAGGCCGAAGCTGCTCTTCTTCATGATCACCTCCCCATAATGGATGAATTCAGGAATCAGTGGAGCACCTAGAACGCCCTGAACATAGGAAAGATCCTTGCTATGAACTATTCTGACTATCAATCCTTGAACACTCGCGCTGAGATTGTCGCTGAAGGAGATCTTTATTTTAGACAACTTTACACTGGATGACAGGACACCTCCATCAACGGATGGTGGCTCCGTTGAGATCTTACTGGAAAAGATCTTCTCGCCACACACGGGGATGAGCAGGATGCTTATCAACATAAGCACCAGGAAACCAGCAGTTATGGTAAAATTATCTCTCATACCTTCAATCACCTATCCATGAAAGTCGGGGAGAGAAGAACTCCTTCATCGTTAATAAGTTTATTTTGGGATTTGCCTCTGAAGTTATCAGAAGATTCATGAAAGCTTATCTGTTCTCTGTCATATACGACGGCAAAAAAAAGAAAGCAGTGATGAGGTTTTATGATCCTGTCTCAGGTAAAATAGTCTATGTTGGAGATTCCACAGACCATAAGCCTTATCTTCTGACGGATGCCTCTCCCGAGGACGTTCGTACGCTTGCGAAGGAGTTGACCAGCAGAATAGTCAGGATACACAGGGTTAAAAGATACGATATAGTGAGAGATCAGCATGTCGAGGTCACCAAGGTGGAGACCTCCGATCCGCTGGCGGTAGGTGGGGGTAAAAAAGATCTGAGGACGATATTAGCTAAGGCGGGCTTCAGAGTCTGGGAAGCTAAGATAAAGTACTACGAGAGCTACATATACGATAGAGGACTCGTACCCGGAATGCTCTATCAAATAGACGGGGAGAACATAGCCTTGGAGAGAGTTGATCTTCCTGAGGAAGAGAGAAAGATCGTTGAGGAAGCTTTTTCCGAAGAGAGCGATGAAGTGCGCAACCTAGCTCTAGAGTTGGTGAGAATCCTAAGGGAACCTATTCCCAAGATGAGTTACGCCTCTTTGGACATAGAGGTGGCCTCATCACCACTGCAGATGCCCTCTCCCTCGGATCCGCGCAAGCCTGTCATAGCCGTGGCTATGATGGGCAGCGATAACACGAAGAAGGTCTTCCTCCTCAGAAGAAGAAACTCAGAAGTGCCTTCTCAGATGGAGGACATCAAACTCATGGTTTTCGATGAGGAAACCGACCTTCTTCGAGCTGTCTCAGAGGAGATGAGAAGGTACACTGTCATATACACGTTCAATGGGGACAACTTCGATCTCCCCTACTTGGCCAAGAGAGCCAAGGTTTTGGGTGTTGGAGACCTTGGGATAATAACCGAGAGGGATAGAACCCTCCTCAGGGATGGCATACACATAGATCTCTATAAGCTCTTCAGCAATAGATCCATTCAGGTCTACGTCTTTAAGAACGCCTATCTTGGCTACACCCTTGATGAGATATCTGAGGGGATACTAAACGAAAAGAAGATTGATATAGGCCCAGAAAGAGATATAGCCAGTCTTTCTCCTGAAAAATTAGCTCAATACTGCTTTCAAGATGCTAAACTTACCTTTCTTCTCGGATCGTCTCTGAATAACAACCTCCTTAGGATAATATTCGTCTTCTCCAGACTGGCCAAGATGCCTGTTGAGGACGTGGCTAGAACAGGGATATCCCAATGGATAAGGGGAATGATCTACGCGAGCTACAGGGAAAGAAAATGGTTGATACCGAACAAAGAGGATATATTACAAGTCAGAGGGTCAAAAATCTATAGTAAAGCGCTGATAAAGGGAAAGAAATACATGGGGGCTATAGTGCTCAACCCGGTGCCTGGGGTTCACTTCAACGTGGCTGTTATGGACTTCGCAAGCATGTATCCAAGTATAATAAAAAAATGGAATATAAGTTTTGAGACGATGAACTGCCCTCACACCGACTGTAAGGATAACAGGCCACTGGAAGACCTTCCGCACTGGATCTGTAGGAGAAGGCTAGGTATAGTTCCAAAGATGATAGGGGTGCTTAGAGACCTGAGGGTTCGCATATACAAGAAACTGGCGAAGTCCAAGAACATCTCTAAGGAGAGAAGGGAGTGGTACGACGTGATCCAGAACAGCCTCAAAGTTCTACTGAATGCCTCTTACGGTGTCTTTGGCTTCGAGGAATTTCCACTGTATTCCCCTCCAGTGGCGGAGATGATAACAGCCCTCGGAAGGGCAGCAATAACGTCTGCCGTGGAGGAGGCTAGAAAGCTTGGATTGAAGGTGATATATGGAGACACAGATTCTCTTTTCATAGAAAACGCCTCTAAGGATCTCTTAAATACATTAGAGAAGAAAGTGGAGAGCAAACTCGGTATAGATCTGGAACTGGACAAGATGTATCGCTACGTGGTCCTTCCAAGCATAAAGAAGAATTACCTCGGTGTGACCCCGAATGGCCACGTGGATATAAAGGGGCTCCTCGGCAAGAAGAGAAACATACCCGATATAGTGAAAGAGGCGTTCTTTGAAGTTCTAAAGGTCCTGAGCGAGGCGAGAACTCCTGAGGAAGTTAGAGAATGTAGGAAGAGGATAGGTGAAATAGTGAGAGGGTACGTGGAGAGGCTTAGGAAAAGAGAGTTCAACCTGGATGAGATCTGCTTCAGGGCAACTCTAAACAAGAAACTTAGTAACTATGTGAAGACAACTCCTCAGCACGTAAAGGCAGCAAGACTCTTAGAAGAAAGGCTGAAGATGAAAGTTCAACCCGGGGAGGTAATATCCTACGTGAAAGTCACTGGCGTTGATGGAGTCAAGCCAGTCGAGCTCGCCAGTGTGAGGGAAGTTGATGTGGACAAATACGTGGAAATCATGCGCAGCACCTTCCAGCAGATATTCGACGCCTTGGATCTGGACTTCGATGAACTCATATCAGGAAAAAAGATGAAGACGTTGGAGGACTTCCTCTAGGCTTCAGACTCAATTTTTTCAACCACAAGATCTCTAACTCTTCTTCCATCGACCTTTCCACGGGCTCTGCGCATCACCTCTCCAATGATCTTCTTCAACGCCCGATCCTTATCCTCTTTAAGGAGATCTCTATGCTTCTTTATCGCTTCCTCCACAATCCTTCTGAGGAGACTCTCATCCATACTGTATTTAGAACGCACCAACTCCTCTACGTCGGCCTTGGGGTTGAGTGAGAGATCAGCTAACAGAGATTCCACTGCCTCCTTGGCTAAGACTCCCTTATCCACGAGTGACAGAATCTTCTCCAACATCTTCTCAGATATGAGGTTGACGGGATGACCTTCTCTCCTGAGATATCTCATTTTTGAGGTGAGCACGTCGGCTATAAACCTCTTAGAAAGATGTCTGCAGCTAGAAGCAATTCTCTCGAAGATATCCACCTTCTCCTCAT
This sequence comes from Thermoproteota archaeon, assembly GCA_027491735.1. Taxonomy (GTDB): domain Archaea; phylum Korarchaeota; class Korarchaeia; order Korarchaeales; family Korarchaeaceae; genus Methanodesulfokora. The sequence goes on from JAOZGP010000026.1 coordinate 25,509, forward strand.
CGAAGAGCATGTCTGCCTGTTCCAGCGGCAATCCATAACTTCTCATTAATCTCTCAACCACTTCCTCCGGACTCTCATACCGCCACGATGCCAACCTCATGAGGATGAGCTCTGGGTTCACGGGTGGTATATCGGTCTCCGGATACATGCGAGCGGATCCAGGCATGGGTCTCATGAACTCAGTGTTCCCATCTGGGAGAGCCCGCCTTGTCTCCTCTGGAACACCTTTAAGGGCCATACGCACTCTTCTGAGTACCGCCCCTAAAGCGATTTCCGCAGATCCTTTCTCAGCAACAACAATAGCGAAGGCATCCTCCTCACTGAGGCCGAGCTTTGATGCTATCGAGGAGATTGCATTCGCATCTATACCATATCCGGGTAACTCATCTGAATGTATTATACCCTTGACTCCACTGAACACCTTGGCATAACCTGCGAGCTCTGTTCCGAACCTCCTCCCCGGCTGGATTTCCCTCCCAAGAAGACCTCTCATTTTCGGAAGTTTAACTGCGAGAACCACGTTTCCAGAGGACAAGGCTTTGCGGAACATTCTTGAATTTGACCCAGAGATCTCCGGAGTTACATTAGCGAAAGAATCCTCGAGCTCATCTTCAGACAAACCTCTTCTTTCCATTTCCCTCTTTATATCAAGAAGAGATCTCTGTCTCCGAACTTCTCTTCTTATGACCTCCGGTATCAGCTCAAGCTCCTGTACACCTTTTATCTCCTGCCTGGCTCCTCCTTCTATGCTTATGTTTATGTCCTGCCTTATGGTTCCCAGTCCTCTCATAACCTCCTTCGTGGCCCGGAGCATTCTTCCTATTTTCAGGGCAGTCTCCTCAGCCTGATCTGGGTCATGAATGTCCGGGGCTGTGGCTATCTCTACTAGAGGTATGCCAAGCCTGTCGAGCTTGTACTTAGCGTACTCCCGTCTTGACTCGACTATGTAGGCCGACTCCTCCTCGAGACACAGCGTTCTTAAGTGTACTCTTCCCTTGGATGTCTCTACATAGCTTTCATCGTCCCCCATGGCTACAAGAGCAGTTCTCTGAAAGCCTGTCGTATTGCTTCCATCAACTACGATCTTTCTCATAACATGGATCTCATCTAGAGGAATCATGTTGAAGATCTTTGCTATTTTAAGAGCTATCTCGAGGGCTTTCTCGTTCATGGGAAGAGGAGGAGACTCATCAGCCTCCACCTCACATGTCTCATCGTAGTAAATCCCATAGAAGAACTCTCGATCCCTGAGAACCTCAAATCTAGCAGCAGGATCTATGGAGCCAAGCTCACTGTATGAAACACCCATTTTTCTGATTAGCCACTCATCAGGTTCTCTCTCTATGATTTTGGAGGGACAATTACAGAACAGCTTGTTGGTGTTAAGCCTCTGGTGAATTTCAAGTCCCACCTTAAGTTCAACCATTTTAACTCACCCAACATGGCGGAAAGAACCTCATGCTTATGGACCTCGATATCTCTCCCACCATGTTCGTCATCATGAGCCTCCTGACCTCCTCCATATTCCTTGTGTGTCCCAGTACATACATTAGCTTGACGAGCGCAACCTCCGGTAGCATATCCTCCCCAGGTATCACTCCAGCCTTAAGAAGAAGTCTACCAGTCTCATAAACCCTTAGATTAACTCTGCCGAAAAGGGTTTGCGAGGTCATGACGACGGGGATTCCGTCTTTGACGAGCCTCTCCAGCTCCTTTATCACTTCGTACGGAGTATGACCAAGCCCGGTGCCCGCGACCACGAGACCATGATAATCTAAATCCTTAATAATCTGCACGATCTTAGGGTCCATCCCCGGCCATACGTACAACAGAAAGACTCGATCATCCATCTTGGTATCTATCTCGACCTTGAGCGAGTCGTCCCTTCTTCTAAACCCGCTCAAGTACTCTATCCCTTCACGAGTTACTTTGGCTATGGGCATCGAGTTGACCGGAAGAAAAGCGTCTCTTCTTGAGGTGTGCATCTTTCTGGCCTTGACTCCCCGTATAACCCAGGCAAATTCGTCACTGCTACTTCCATGCATGACTATGACGACTTCTCCTATTTCCGAGACTGCTACCCGAACGGATGCTATCAAGTTGAGAACAGCATCAGTAGAAGGTCTGTCTATCGATCTCTGCGCTCCCACAAAAACCACAGGCTTTCCCAAGTTCTTCATGAGGAACGACACAGCTGCTGCTGAGTAGTGCATGGTATCAGTCCCATGGGCTACTAGGACCCCCGAGGCTCCGGAGTTGAGCTCCTTAGCAACGGCCTCGGCGATTTTCACCCAGTGCCCTGCTGTCAGGTTTTCACTAAACTCAGCGAACAGGGGCCTGTAATCGATGTTGGCTATGTCAGCTATTTCAGGAACTATGTCCAACAACTCCTCTGGTCTTTCGTATGCCCTGACTCCTCCGGTTCTGTAGTCTACCCTCGATGAAATCGTTCCTCCTGTTACCACCATCGGAACATAGGGTAACCCCTTTCTCGGTTCCATCCTCGGTATCTCAGGTTCTCTATGCTTCCATCCCTTTTCAAGGATCTTCAGGTTTTTGATTTTGTCCACGGAGATCCCGACGTTGTATCCATTGTTGAGCTTTATGACGAGATGCGTGTCATCGAAGAGTTCTGGCCTGGGTATGACTCTTCCCTTGAGGCTCAACCTATCAGTCTCAACGAGGACAAGATCGTAATCTTTAACCCCCCGATCACTCAAAAATTTGCCAGCTCTTCCCCGGTAGGTCAGCGCCATCCAGATCAAAAAAGAGGGTAGCAACGTGATTTAAAAACTCTCCAGATCACTTTTTGAGCACCGGTCGGAACTTGTAGCCATAAGCTATGAGCCACGACTCACCACAAGTCCTGTGGATTCTGATCACCATCTCTACCTCCATGCCCTCTCTGACTTCATCAGGTTCAACGTCTGTGAGTTGAGATAAGAGCCTTGTCCCATCTTTAAGCTCGATCAGAGCTATCACGTAGGGGGTATAGTATTCAAACCCTCTCGGCGCGTTGTGAACTACGGTGAAGCTGACGACCCTCCCCCTTCTAGGCAGGTTGACCTTGTTCACATCGGTGGATCCACAGTGAGGGCATACCTTTCTATACGGAAAGAACCTTCTGTTACAGCTCTTGCACTCGCCCCCTAGGAGCCTGTACTTTATCCCCCTATCTCTCCAGTATAAAGGAATGCTCGTCCTTTCGAGAACCATATCATCACCTCGTGAGAACAATCGAAGTAGCTCCGGATCCAACACCACTAATGCTCAGCAGGAGGCAGCTCTTTGCTCCATCTATCTGTGATTCTCCTACTCTCCCCGTCAGCTGAAGATATGCCTCTGCCGCTTGATAAACAGCGGAAGCACCAACAGGATATCCTCTGGCCTTGAGCCCTCCCTCAGGATTGACCGGCATCTCACCATCCCTAGAAAACCTTCCCTCGGCGGTCAGCTGAGGAGCTTTCCCTTCCTCCGCCAATCCGATAGACTCCAGCTGGAGATAGGCCAGAACGCTGCTGCTATCATGGATCTTTGTAAAGCTTATCGAGCTGAGGTCCATCTCTGCCATGTCCAGTGCCCTCTTAACAGAGGACCTGACGACGTCCAATCTAAGCAGATCCTCCCTCAGGCTCAGCATGACCTTACCGCTTGATATAGAAAATCCAGATATCTTGACCTCTCCTCTCTCACTGACGACCACGGCAGCAGCACCATCTCCTTCGGCAGGGACATCAAATAGCTTCAGAGGTTCAGCTAAATAGGGAGATCTCATGTAGTTCTCGAGCTTGAGTTTGTATCTGAACTGAGCATGTGGAACGACACAGGCGTTCTCGTGCATGAGAACGGGAAAGTGACCGAAATCTTCCTCTCCAATATTATATCTCCTCATATAGGTCTGCATAATCAGTGCATGTTGAGAATGGATTGTAGCTCCAATTTCTCGCTCGAATCGTCTATCCAATGATGTGGAGGAGATAAGCGTGAGATCTTCTAAGGCAGTTACGTCGCTCATCTTCTCCACTCCTATCACGAGCACCCTCCTAGCAATACCTGAATTAACTAGAGCCGTTGCTGTGATTATAGCCGCTGCTCCAGAAGCTCCCTCGAGACTAACCTTGAAGGAGGGAGCATCCCTGATACCCAACTGGTCAACTATTATAGAGGAGAGATCCTCCTGACCGTTTGCTGTCCCAGAGAACGAGTTGGCCACTACAACAGCATCGATTTCCTCATGTCCTGAGTCCTCCAGAGCTCTGATTCCAGCTTCGACAGCTAGGTCTTCTAGAGATAGATCCCAGTGGTTCGTAACCCTTGTGAAACCCGCTCCGCTTATATAGGCCACAACGATCACCCCCTAATACCCGCTGAAGTCCTTCATCATGTGAATCATTCTTCTATTCCTTGCGTAAACAGTGTAATCCACATATCTCTTTCTCTGGATATAGTCCATGACTTTCGGTGCGAGCTCTCTCACATTTTCTATTTTATCAGTCACTTCGATGTGGAATGCATCACTCCCAGCCCCTGACCCGAACGAGACCACCAGAATTTTACTTTCCGGAGGAGCGATGTCGAGTACAGCTGATAATCCGATGAGAGCAGATCCACTGTACGTGTTCCCTATGTATGATGTTATTAGGCCTGGTTTAATCTTCTCAGGAGAAAATCCGAGCTTCTGGCCGACTCTAAGGGGAAATTTTCCGTTTGGCTGATGGAAGACGGCGTAATCATAATCTTCAGGAGATGTGTTTATCTGGTCCATCAGAGCCCTAGCAGCACTCATTATGTGATGAAAATAAGCGGGTTCACCTGTGAAAGCTCTTGTATGAGCAGGATACCTCTCATGCTGTCTTCTCCAAAAGTCGGGCGTGTCCGAAACGTAGGAGAGAGAGGCTTTTATAAGGGCAACAGAATCCTTTCCCGGACCTATGACAAGTGCTGCTCCACCAGAGGCGGCAGTGTACTCTAGCGCATCTCCTGGAGCTCCTTGAGCTGTGTCAGCTCCGACGACAAGGCCGTAATCTATCATTCCAGAGCCCACTAACCCTATCGCAGCCTGTAGAGCCTCAGTGCCAGCTTTACAGGCAAACTCGAAGTCAGCTCCAGTGGTCCTTCTCTCTCCTATGTCCAGGGCCTCTACGAGTAGGGTAGCAGTAGGCTTAACAGCATACGGTTTGGACTCTGTTCCCACATAGGTTGCTCCTATTCTTCTGGGATCAATCCTGGCCCTTAACAGTGCATTATAGGCAGCCTCGTAGGCGATGGTGAACGTGTCCTCATCTATCCCAGGGAGGCTCTTTTCCTCGACCATGATGCCAGCAGCATATCTTTTCCAACTTCTTCCCCAAGCTCTAGCTAATTCCTCAGATCTTATCCTATATCTAGGAACGTACGCACCCCAACCAACTATTCCCACATCTCTATCCGGCTTCATGATCCCTACCTTCTTCTCAGCTCAGCATGGATTCCAGTGGATTGACGCAATAGATGAGATAGATGCCGTCCTTCAACTAATACACAGTTCCAAGACTGTGCCGGACGTTGTGTTCAGCAAAATATATAACGTTAGTTATGCGGTCATTAGTCCTTAGCTCATTGACTAATGTTCCAAGAACCTCTCCCTGAGGGCGTCGACAAGCTCAGCTATACTCTCCTTCTTGGAGACCGCCAAAGGAACTTTCATTATATTAGCAAGCTTTATGGCCAGCTTATCTGTGTCCTCGGGTTTCAGACCGTGTAGCACCACCAAACTGGGTCTCATGTCAAAGACCCTGAGGGCGACCATGGGGCTTCTTCCTGTGGAAACCTTCGTGAAGATCAGAGCTCTCTCAGTCGAGGATCCAAATATCTTCATGAAATCCATTCCAGAGAGGCACTCTATGGCCCTTATACTGTCTATTATCGTATATCCATGTACAAGGATACTATCTTGAGGCTTTATCAGAAGAACAGCATCTATAGCCTCTAAAAATTCCTCTGCAGGTACCGGCACCGCGAGCTCGAGCATGTCCACTATGCTCGCCAAGATCGGCGCTACTCCCATCGACCTAGATAGTAATTTGAGCTTCTCCCCACCTCTCTCCTCGTCCCTAGTTATAAGAGCATTGATAAATCTCCTCAAGACGAGAGATCCTGGACTCTTCCTCCTTCCGGATTCATAGTCGGAGATCACAGAGGCAGATATACCGAGCAGCCTTGATAGCTCACTTTGCTTTATGCCGAAGTACTCCCTCCACCTTCTCATCGCTCTACCCACGTTTGAGGAGAATAAGATGTCGCCTGCTATCTTCTTGGCAATCATCTCTTTGAGCATTCTTCTGTGATATGACATTGGTTCTAAATCTATGGAACTCTTCTCATCAAAGGCTTCCTCCAAGTCCGACAATCACCTAACTCTTATGCCTAAGCCGGTTATAAAAATCTTCCCGAGATTAGGTTAAACTAATTAATCAAAGAGGCTGGAAACGAGAGCTACGGTCTTTAAAGCAACTCTTTTAGCTGAAGGCTGATCAAAACCGAATTTTTCTTGACAGAGCACTTCCATTAGCTGCTGTGAAACCTAAGGATCAGAATCGTGGGAGGTAATTCAGAAAAGCGGTGTGGAGCTTCATCTACCTAAAATGAACCGAGATTACCTTTTTAACAACCGATTCTATATCACAATCACTCAAAACCTTAGTTTTAACCTTTTTTAAGTCTTCTGCAATTTCTACGGCTGCTAGATGGTAGCAGAAGGCCCTCTCACCTCTAAGCAGAACATTGATCGTAAAATCAGGGCACATGCAGTATTTTCCGCGAATGACCAAGTAATCACCCCTCTCTCCCTTCACCACATAGAAAGAGAGACCTGAGGGTTGGAAAACGTACTTTGTGATGAGACTTGAGTTGACAACTCTCTCAAGCTTTCTCACGCTTTCTTTAGGCAGCTTTTCAATCAACTTATAGTACCTCTCCCTCATCGGCCCTTCAAACTCATCGAATGAAAGGTTAAGTTAAAAGATCATCAGCGGAAAAGTTCTTGGTGACAGAGCTAGAAATCCTTTGGGGAAACCCTGCCGTCATGATAAGGTATGACATTAATTACTTGGTGGTCGCCGACACACATATAGGTTTTGAAAGAAAACTCGCCAAGGACGGGGTGTTCATACCTGATATATCAGATCGCATGGCCTCTCAGATAATACACCTCATCGATAAACACTCTGCAGACACTCTTGTGATACTCGGGGATCTCAAGGAGAGCATAGGAGTCTCCTCATCCATCAGGGCTCATCTAACCAAATTCGTCGGTAAAATCACGGAGAGGGGAGTTAACATGATCCTGCTCAAAGGAAATCACGATGGATCGATAGAGACCCTTCTACCTAAGAAGGTTAAGATCATGCGCGAGCTAACCCTAGGGGACTTAGTCATGCTACACGGCCACGCTCACCCTCGAGGAGACGTACCTGAGGGAGCCTCTATTCTGACAGCTCATGTTCATCCTCGCTTCAGGAACCCCGACTTCAACAGAAGCGAAGGTGTCTTCGTTGTGGGCAAAGCTAGAACCGGCGGGAATTTTGTGCTCATGCCTGCCTTCAATCCCCTCCTTGGAGGAGTTCCTCTGAACAGCTACACTCCAGATGACGCGAGGCTGGGGGTGATCTTCTCTGAGAGATACGCTGACATCAACAGCTCAACAGTTCTCTCCATTGATGGATCGTGCCTTGGTACTCTCATCTATGGTCGAAGAGCGTGAGCTCGTGCTCTTACGTTCCTTCTCTCGCGCAAGACCTCCGACATGAAGGTCTGCGAGGTCGGGCCTTATCTGAGGTTTTACATCTTGAATTCATGGCTCTTTGGGCGTATGTTACATCTCTCGTTAGGGCATGGGCTGCGGAGGATTGTTTACTCTCAAAGGTGCTTGGACCTAGTCACTCCGCGCCCCCTTGGGAGGAGAGAAAGAGTTTGCAGGCAGTGGGAAGATAATTTTTTAATTCTCCAAGGAACCTGAACGTCAACCCTGGGACTTCTGTTGCGCGAGAGCTGGGATGTCATCATCGTTGGAGCAGGTCCAACTGGGCTCTTTACCGCTCTAGAGGTGAAAAAGCTAGCTCCAAATGCTCAGGTTCTGATAGTAGAGATGGGGCACGATCTGGAGCAGCGAAGATGTCCCAGGAGAGTCAGAGGCAGATGCATACAGTGTCAGCCCTGTAATGTGTTATCTGGTTTTGGGGGGGCGGGGGCATTCAGTGATGGAAAGCTCAATCTTACTAAGGACGTGGGTGGTGATCTAGCAGAAATAGTCGGAGATAAAGTGGTTAATCAGCTTATAGAATACGTGGACTCAATTTACATTTCGCTTGGGGCTCCTTCAAAAATCTTTGGTGCCGATCACGAGGTTGTGGAGCAACTCCGCAAGAAAGCATATAGAGCAGGGATGATGCTGGTTCCCTTCAAAATAAGACACATGGGAACCGACGGCGGCTATAAGGTCCTAAAAAACTTTAGAAAGATGCTGATAGAGGACGGAGTGGAGTTCTACTTCAGTTCTGAGGTAAAAAACATTGTTATAGAGGACGGGCGAGCTGTCGGTGTTAAACTACAGGATGGAAGGGAAATTCGAGCTAAATATGTAGTTGTGTCCCCAGGTAGAGTTGGGACACGATGGCTTGTGGAGGAGGCAAAAAGAATAGGCGTCAAAGTTGAGGGTGGAACTGTGGATATAGGAGTCAGGGTTGAGGTGCTCGCTGATGTCATGGAGGAGTTCACCAGCGTGCTCTACGAGCCCAAGCTCGTATATTACAGCAAAACATTTGACGATAAGCTTCGGATCTTCTGCGTTAACCCTGGCGGGGAGGTGACCACCGAATCCTACTGGGGAATAGTTACAGTGAACGGAATGTCTCGTGAGGATAAACACACGGAGAACACGAACTTCGCCATTCTGGTCACGACGAAATTCACCTATCCCTATAAAGACACTATTTCATATGCTCTTGATATAGCAAGGCTTGCTAATAACATAGCCGGTAATCAACCGATAATACAAAGGCTCGGTGATCTTCTCAAGGGGAGAAGATCTACTCCGGAGAGGATCTCCAGAAGCATAATAAAGCCCACCCTCGAGGAGGCAGTCCCAGGAGATCTAAGCTTTGTCTTCCCATATAGGTATCTCGTGGACATAATAGAGATGTTAGAGGCCATGAACAATATAATGCCTGGAGTTTTCAGTAGCCACACTCTTCTGTACGGCGTGGAGCTCAAACTTCATACAGCTAAGCTAAACCTGAAGCCTAATCTAGAAACCAAGGAAGTGGCCAACTTATATGCCGGTGGAGATGCAGCAGGTGTGTCTAGAGGATTGATACAAGCCTCTTGCTCTGGAGTTATGATTGGAAGAGATATAGGCAAGCGTTTAATTTCCTAGATGATCGTGGGGGTCTTTTCCTCCAACTCCAGGTTGATCGACCTCCCTCTGAAATTTTTTATAGGCAGCTCAGGTTGAGGCAGTAGGGTTTAACACAAGAGGAGATCGGGATGGCCAGAAGGTCAATACGAAGGAGAAAGATCAAGGGAGTAAAACCGAAGGTATCTAGGGGTCTCCCTGTGATGGCCAAGGTAAAATGTGCAGACAACACTGGAGCTAAGGTTCTGCAGATAATAGGTGTCATCGGCTACAAAGGTAGGAAAGGAAGAATACCAGCGGCTAGTGTGGGGGATATGGTGTCTGTGGTCGTGAAACAGGGCAAATATGAACTGATGCACACTCCCCACAAGGCAGTCATAATAAGGCAGAGGAAGCCCTACAGAAGGAAGTCCGGTCAGTGGGTTTGCTTCGAGGACAATGCCGCTATTCTAGTAAACGACGATGCTACTCCGAAAGGATCTGAGGTCAAGGGACCGATAGCTAGGGAAGCCATAGAAAAGTGGCCCGTCCTGAGCTCCATTTCCGCTATAGTGATTTAAAAGGAGGGTGATGAGGTATGGTTATAACTTCAGCGAAGCCTTCAAAGCAGAGGAGGTATCTTTACAATGCACCCTATCATCACAGAGGAAAGATAATGTCCGCTCACCTCTCAAGGAGGCTCAGAGAGAAATATGGCGTAAGGTCCCTTCCTCTGGCGAAGGGTGATAAAGTTAGGATTCTAAGAGGTGATCCTAAGATAAAACTTAAGGAGGGAAAAGTAGCTAGGGTAGACAGGAAAAAATACAGGATCTTTGTGGAAGGGGTCACCAGAAAAAAGACCGATGGCACCGAGATATTTATCCCCATTCATCCCTCAAATGTCGAGATAATAGATTTAAACCTGAAAGACAAGATGAGACTTAAGATCCTCGAGAGGAAGACCAAGGGACCTGGTGAAGAAATAAAAGAGGCTCTTGAGGAGGTTAAAAGTGAATCGAAAGCATTAGAAGAGAGGAAAGAGTTGGAAACTTCTGGGGAGACCCAGGAAGGATCCGGTAAGCGATCTTCAGAAGATAATAGAGTTGTGGAGGGATCTTGATGGCTAATAAAGGTGGTGCCAGGAAGCTCAAAAGACTTGCTGCCCCCAGATTCTGGTCCGTGGAGAGGAAGACCTTTAAGTGGGTGGTTAAGCCGAGGCCAGGTCCTCATCCACTAAGGCTCGCGATACCTCTTCTCCTGGTCGTGAGGGATATCCTCAGACTGGCGAATACCGCTTCCGAAGCTAAGAAGGTAATTCACAGGAGGAAGATCCTCGTCGATGGGCGTCCTAGGTGGGATCCAAAATTCCCTGTAGGGATCATGGACGTCATATCAATACCTGAGATGGGGAAACACTATAGGATAACCTCAGATCCTTACAAGGTACTGAAACTGGTCGAGATACCTGAAGGGGATGCAGATCACAAGATATCAAAGGTCATAAGGAAAACAACATACATCAGAGGAAGAATTCAGATAACAACACACGATGGAAAGAACTTCTTGCTGGATCAAGGCTCAGGGATTGAGCGTTGCAGGGTAGGAGATTCCATACACATAGCTCTTCCATCCTTCGAAGTAAGGGATGTATTTCCCCTCAGGGGGGGAGCTCCGGTTCTGGTAGTCGGTGGTAAGAGAGCTGGCTATGTGGGGTTTGTTGAAAAAATAGCAGACCTCATCGAGATAAGAGACCTAAAAGATCCTGGTCTGATGTATAGAGCTCTGGCCAAGAACGTCATAGTTCTTGGAGTAAAAGAACCTGTGGTAAGGACCTAATTTCCGGGGGATTGAGATGAGCGTGACAGGTTTGGAGAAGTTCGAAAGTTTCGATAAACTCTGGTCCAGGAACCCGATGCTTCGTCCTAGAATCGGTCATGTGGTGCTCAATATATGTGTTGGTTCTGGAGGAGAAGAGCTACAGAGGGCTGCTAAAGTTCTGGAAGAGTTATCGGGGCAGAAACCCTCATTTAGAAACGCTAAGAGAACTATAAAGGAATTCGGTATAAGGAAAGGACTTCCTATAGCAGTTATGGTCACGCTTAGGGGCAGAAAGGCTTACGATGTACTGAACAGAGTTGCTGAAGCCATTGAAAGGACGATAAAGGCAAGCTCCTTTGATGAGCTCGGTAATTTTGCCTTTGGGATAAAGGAGCACATCGACATACCGGGCATGAAATATAGATCCGATGTAGGCGTCTTTGGAATGGACATAATAGTCTCCTTGGAAAGACCGGGCATGAGGATTACGCGTAGGAGAATAAAGAAGAGCAAGGTGCCTAAGAGGCATAGGTTGACGAGGGAGGAAGGCATAGCATTTGCCGTGAGGCATCTGAACCTTAAGGTTATATAGGGTTTGAGCTCTATGGGGGTTGATGGATATATGAGTCAGGAGAAAGCCAGGAAGAGGGGAAAGGGCACTTACGTCTGTAGAAGGTGCGGAAGAGTAGGTTACGGAATAATAAGGAAGTATGACCTCTACCTGTGCAGATCGTGTTTCATAGAGGTAGCATCCTCCATGGGGTGGAGGAAGTACGAGTAAGAGGTGATCCCAAATGACTCTCCTGGATCCACTGGCAGATGCCCTTACCGCCATATCCAACGCCTCGGCTGTCGGTAAGCGAGAGATCACCGTGAGGATAGCCTCCAAGCTTTTGGGGAATGTGTTAAAGATATTACAGGATGAGGGATACATAGGAGAGTTTGAGTACGTAGAAGGCAGGGGCGGGGCCTTTAAGGCGGAACTGCTTGGAAGGATCAACAAGATAGGTGCGATAAAGCCGAGGTTCAGTGTTAAAAAGGATGAATTTGAGTACTGGGAGAGAAGGTACCTACCGGCATCGAACGTGGGAGTTCTGATAGTCTCAACGCCTCAGGGAGTGATGACTCATAGGGAGGCGAAGAGGAGGGGTATAGGAGGAGTTCTCATAGCTTACTGCTACTGAGGAGGGAATTCTCATGCGCTATCCTAGAGTTGCTCTTGTATCTTTCTCTAAGGAGGTTTCGATACCTGAAGGGGTCAAAGTCTCGGTTGAAGGAGATAAAGTGACTGTTGAGGGCCCAAAAGGCAAGCTTGAGAGGAGGTATATGCCCGAATTCATTGATATATCTGTAGAGAAAGATGTGGTTCGTTTGACCACTTATGGCAGGAGAAAGTTCAATAGAGCCTACTTAGGTACTTGCACTGCTCACATAAGGAACATGATAAGAGGTGTCACCGAGGGATTCAAGAGAGAAATGATAGTTGCCTTCGCCCACTTTCCGGTGAGGGTAGAAGTTGATGAATCCAAGAAACTGGTTCTAATAAAGAATTTCTTGGGGGGGCGGTCCGTCAGGACCGCCAAGATAGTCGGGGAGGTTAAGGTTACTGTGAAGGACGACAGGTTGATAATAGAGGGCATCTCCAAAGAGGACGTGTGTCAGACGGCCGCCAACATAAGGCAAGCTACGAGGATAAAGAGGAAGGACCCAAGGGTCTTCCAGGATGGTATATACGTTGTTCCGGAGGGTATGTCATGATAAGGGATCACAAGGAAGGTAGGAGGCTGATAAGGTCTCTGAAGAAGAGAAAACCCAGGTTCATAAACTTGGCCAGATATCAGCACAAGGCTTGTGTAAAGTCCTGGAGGAGACCCAGGGGAATAGATAACAAACAAAGGCTTAAGCTGAAGAGCAGACCAAAGCTTCCTAGTAAGGGATACAAGAACCCAGAGAAGATTCGAGGGCTCCATCCTTCTGGCAGGATCCCTGTCAGGATCGAGAACCTCTCTCAACTCGAGGAGGCGGTGAAAAAATATGGATCCGACAGGATAATAATTTACATATCAGGGACGGTGGGCAGAAGAAAGAGGCAGCAGATAGTGGAGCTTGGAAGGTCCTTAGACGTGAGATTTGCAAATGTAAGCATAGCGGAGGTGTCATGAATTGAAACTTGACTATCAGAAGAGACTTGTTGCTTCTCTCTATGGAGTCGGTGTGAGCCGAATCAGGTTTGATCCCGAGAGGCTGGAGGAAGTGGGTGAAGCAGTCACTCGTAGGGATATAGAGAGGCTGGTCAGGTCTGGAGCGATAACGATTCTTCCAAAGAAAGGGGTGAGTAGGGCAAGGGCCAGAACGAGAAAGAAAAAAAGGAAGAGTCCTGGAAGGAGAAAGGGAGGGAAGTACTCGAGGTTACCTCGGAAAACTAGGTGGATAAGGAGGATAAGGGCCTTAAGAAGGACCCTGAGGGAGCTCAGAAGCTCAGGGAAGATAGACTCAAAGACTTACAGGTACTACTACAGGAGGCTAGCCTCCTTCAACAGCATTGCACATCTGAAGAGCTCACTAATTCGTGCCATGGAGGAGGTGAGAAAAATTGGCTAAATCCGGGAGATATAGGGTTTCAATGAGGAGAAGGCGTGAGGGTAAAACTGACTACCGAAGAAGGCTATCCCTTCTCAAAAGCGGTAGGACGAGACTGGTTGTCAGAAAAACCAATAGATATATAATAGCTCAATTTATTGAGTATAGTCCTAATGGCGATAAGGTCCTCTGCTACGCATGTTCAAAGGAGCTCGAAAGATATGGATGGAAGCATTCAAAGAAGAACGTGCCTGCTGCCTACCTAACCGGTTACTTAGCGGGTCTCAGGGCTGTAAGCAGGGGAATAACTTCTGCCATCTTGGACATAGGGAGGCACCCATCAACCAAGGAATCCAGGATCTACGCTGCGCTGAAGGGATCTCTCGATGCGGGAGTCGACATTCCTCATAACGAGAGGATCTTACCCAATATTGAGAGAATAAAGGGGAAGCACATAGCGAGTTATGCTACCTCCCTATCAGATGAAGATTTAAAAACGAAGTTCTCGGAACTTCTAAGGGCAGGTGCTGATCCCAGAATGATTCCAGAGGACTTCAGCTCGGTCCTCGAGAGGATAAAGGTTGAAGGGGGTAGTCATGAATGAGTTCAAGTTCAGCTCAGAACCTTGAATGGATCCCGAGAACTAAACTAGGGATGTTGGTCGCTGAGGGTAAGATAAAGATGATAGATGAGATACTGAGGAGAGGAATACCGATAAAAGAACCTGAGATAGTTGATGTACTCCTCCCAAACCTCAGAAAGGAGATAATAGAGATAAGGAGAGTTCAGAAACAAACTGATGCCGGTGAAATATCTAGGATAAGAACTGTTGTGGTGATTGGGGATGGAGAAAACTACATAGGGATAGGCAAAGGCAAGGGACGGGAGTTCAGAGCAGCATTTGGAGATGCCATAAAGGCGGCCAAACTTAACATAATAAAAGTTCGGAAAGGGTGTGGTTCTTGGGAGTGTGAGTGTGGAAGGCCTCACTCCATCCCGGCGGAGGTCCTCGGAAAGTCCGGATCCGTTCGGGTTACTCTATTGCCTGCTCCTCGGGGCCTTGGGCTCGCCTGCAATGACACCGCTAAGATAATCCTCTCCTTAGCAGGAGTGAAGGACATAAGAATATTCTCTAAGGGCATGACCAAGAACAGGATGAACTACGCTCTTGCTGTCTATGACGCTCTGAAGAATCTCATGGCGATGAACCTACCTGGTGACTGGAGAACCCTCTGAACATGGTGGAGCAGGAGGTGTCTATATGTCCAGAAGTGGACCAAAGCCTGTAGCAGTCGTCAGGATAAGAGGAAGAGTTGGCGTCAGATACGATATGGAGGATACACTCCGATTCCTTAATTTAAAGAGAAAGTTCTGGGCCACAGTAGTTCCGTCCACTCCCGCCTACATGGGCATGCTCTTTAAGGTGAAGGATCTCATAATCTACGGTGAGGTTGATCTTGGTACAATAAAGCTTCTCTTGGAGAGAAGAGGGTGCACAAAGTTTGGTGATAGAGTGACTGATGAGTGGCTCACCAAGAACACCGAGTTCAAAAGCGTGGAGGACCTCGCCTCGAAGATATACTCCTGTGAGGTGAAGCTTAGTCGCTTGGACTGGATTAAGCCTTATTTTAGGCTTTCTCCTCCGAAGGGAGGTTTTAAAAGATCCACCAAGAGATCCTTTTCAAGTGGAGGGGAGCTCGGTTTTAGGGGTTCCGAGATAAATACTCTCCTAAGGAGGATGATCTAGAATGCCAAGATTTATACCTCGTAGAAGAAAAAAGTCCAGAAAAATGCGGGGTAGCAGACTTCATGGATATGGACTTCAGAGGCAGCATAGGAGGAGCGGAAGGGGAGGAGGCTTCGGAAACGCCGGACCTCACAAACATAGATGGACGTGGTACACCGCTCACTGGCCGGATTACTTTGGAAAGGGTAGGAGGGGCTTCAAGAGACCAAGAGTTGTTGTCAGAGAGATGAAATCAATAAACTTGTCGGATATAGAGTTGAACCTGGACATGTTCTTGGAGAAAGGATCCGCCGTGCGCAAGGAAGATGGGATCATAGAACTTGACCTCTCCAAGGAGGGATATGACAAGGTATTAGGAAAAGGTGGAATAAGTATGCCCATTGTGATAAAGGCTAAGTTCTTCTCGGAGAAGGCTATTGAGAAGATAAAAGCTGCCGGTGGGAAGGCCATGCAGGTATAAAGGGGAGTCCTATGGAGGCCGTTCGTGGGCTGTTCAGTAGGATAAACCGTTTAATTCCTGAGATTGAGAAGCCCGCCAAGCGACCCACCCTAAAGGAGAAGCTCGCTTGGACGGCGATAGTTCTGATACTTTACTATCTGCTCACTCAAGTTCCGATATACGGCATTCCCAAGGAGACCATAGACTACCTGGCCGGTCTGAGGGTGATCTTCGCTGGAGCTTCCGGCAGCATAGTTGAGTTGGGGATAGGTCCGGTGGTCACCGCTGGCATAGTCATGGAGCTTCTAATAGGAAGCAACATTCTGAAACTGGATTTGACCGACCCTGAGGATAGAAAATTTTTTCAGGAGGCACAGAGGGTAGCGGCGGTATTCTTCATAGTGCTCGAAAATGGCATGTACGCCCTCGGCAGGTATCCTGTCGGAGGAACTCTTCAATTATTTATAATAGCTCAGTTATGTATAGGAAGTTTTCTCCTCATGATGCTCGATGATCTGACCAGCAAGTGGGGTATAGGGAGCGGTATAAGCCTGTTTATACTGGCTGGGGTTGCTCAAAGAGTCCTTTGGGAGATGTTCACCCCTCTAACTACGTCAGGAGGTAGGGTGATAGGGGTTATACCAGCCCTGATAAAGGAAGGTATCGTGGCCGTGTACAGACCGGGTATGCCCAACCTCCTAGGTCTTGTAGCGACCTTCGTGGTCTTCCTCATAGTTGTTTGGGCCTATAGCATAAGAGTGGAGATACCGATAGCCCACACGATGGTTGGTGGCCAGAAGATGAAGTACCCGATAAGGTTGCTCTATGTGAGCAACGTACCGATAATATTCGCTGCGGCTCTGATAGGAGATATAGAGATGATATCCAGAGTTCTCTGGATGAGAATGGGTAGCACAGCAACAGGAGTCCTTAAATGGATAATAGACTTTCTAGGGACGTGGAGAATAGAGAGCAATGGTATGATACCGGTGTCCGGACTAGCCTACTACTTGCAGAGGCCCTTTTCTCCGGAGTATCTGTTCCTGAAGCCAGATGCCTCCTTAGTGTATCTGGTGGTCATGGTCCTCGGTTGCATCCTTTTCGCTAAAGTATGGGTCATGACTGCGGGCATGGACGCCGCGCATGTAGCGGACCAGTTGGTGAAGCAGGGCATAGTTATACCGGGAAGAAGAGCGAGCACTAAGATAATGAGACGTACTGTTGAGAACTACATAAACACAGTCACAATACTGGGAGGGTTATTGGTAGGCCTTCTGGCCGCATTAGCTGACTTCTCCGGAGCTTTAGGGACTGGAAGTGGCATATTATTGGCTGTGACGATAGTAGCTTCGTTCTATGAGGCTTTAGCTAAGGAAAGGGCTATGGAGATATATCCAAGGCTCAAGAAGTTCTTCGTTGGTAGATGAGCCTTAAGAAAAGCCCCTTCCGTTATCCTTTTTAGGAAGACCTGAATTCAGTATGTATGCCGGTATGCTTGGTCATAGGAGTTCCTGGAGTAGGTAAATCAACTATCATGGATGTCTTAAAGGCTAAATATCCAGATAAGATCAAGATAGTCATCTACGGCGACTATATGGTTGACATAGCCAGGGAAGAGGGTCTTGTAAGGCACAGAGATGAAATGAGGAAGCTTCCCACAGACGTGCAGAAAGACCTTCAGGAGAGGGCCGCCGACAGAATATACAGAGAAAGCCTCTCTTTCGGGGGAGTTGTTCTGGTGGACACTCACGGGTTCATAAAGACTCCGAACGGGTTTTTTCCCGGTCTCCCGGAGAGGATACTCAAACTACTCAACCCTAGCTTTACAGTTCTCATAGAAGCTGATCCCGAGGAGATTGCCTCCAGAAGAGCGAAGGATGAAACTAGAGAGAGGGATGTGGAGCTAGAAGATCTTATAAGGCTTCATCAGGAGTTAAACAGGATGGCTGCGGTCACATACGCTACATTGACTGGCTGCAATGTAGTGATCATCAGAAATGAGGAGGGAAAGATTGAAAAATCCGCAAAGGAACTTGCCAAGAACATAGGTGTTGCATGATGATAGACTGGCTCGTCCTCCCTCCAAATTCAATAATCTTTATAATAGCTCTTTCAGCAGCGATCTCTTTGGCAGTAAGCCTCATCAACAAGAGAATTGTGGACTATGATAAGATGGCTCTCTACCAGAAGACGGTCAAGGAGTATATGGAGATCAAGAAACAGCATATGAAAACCGGAGATAAGAAACTAGAAAAAAAGTTGAAGCGCATGGAACCTCGTTACAGTGAAGCTCAAGCCGAACTGAGCAAGATGAGCCTTAAGCCTATGATGTACACTACTCTGCCGATACTACTTATGTTCTTTGTGCTCGCTGGCATGTTTGTGGAGATACCCCTGGCAAAGCTCCCCTTTTCACTTCCCTTTATGAGTTATTTTCACGGTAAGAGCGTTTTTCAGGACAATGTGATAGGGTATATAGGACTATACATGATAGCCTCCGTCTTCTTCTCTAATGTATTCATGAAGCTGCTTGGACTATCCCCAACGCCTTCTTAATCCCAAGCTTTATTAATCACGTTGTTGTTAAGGTCAGCGGGAGGTGTCTCTCTGCCAGCCTCGATGGTTGCCAGAGGTCATAAAAAACTCAACAAGAGAAGGGTTGCGATCAGGATCCCGGGAGGCAGGGCGATCTATCACCCAAGGAGGAAAATTTACAGAAAGCCGCGCTGTGCTTCATGTGGAAGACCCTTGACAGGCGCTCGTAATGGACCTAGGAGTTACATGTCCAAGCTCGCTAAGAGTGAGAAGAGACCAAACAGACCATACGGAGGAAACCTCTGCAGTAAGTGCTTTAGAGCACTCTTCACAGAGAAAGTGATAGCTGAGGGCCTTGTCCTTCTGGGAAGATGAAGTCTAATTCATCAAATGAAGGCAAATTTTTAAATCTTCAACTGAGGTCTCTCTCGACGCTCTCACACACGAGAGTTCTCACCTCGCGAGAGGTGATCTTCTATGTCAATAGAGGTAGGCAGGGTCTGCGTGAAGACCGCTGGAAGAGAAGCAGGTAGAAAGTGTGTTGTCGTCAAGGTGATCGACAGAAATTTTGTCCTGGTGACGGGTCCTAAAGAGCTCACTGGAGTCCGTAGAAGGAAATCTAATGTGAAACATCTGATTCCCCTCCCGATCAAGCTCGATGTGAGGGAGGATGCCGACGACAGAGAGGTAATCGAGGCTCTTAAGCAGACGAAGCTGTATGACGAGCTTCTAGGAGAGAAAGAAAAGCAGAAGAGCAAACCCGAGAAGGAGTCCTGATGAACTCCCTCCTAGTTAAGTCGAAAAGCTCCCCCAGCGATCACGGTTTTCGTCCGGAGGAGCGTCCCTTTCCCATATTTTTGAGGTATAGCATCGTTATTTTGGACAAACCACCTGGTCCATCCTCTCATACTGTGACCAAGCGAGTGAAGGACACTCTGAACATGGGGCTAAGAATAGGTCACTGTGGAACCTTGGATCCCAAGGTCACGGGGGTTCTTCCGATTGTCATAGGGGAGGCAACGAAGGCGGCACCCCTGATAACAACGATGGACAAGGAATATGTAGGGACCATGTACCTTCATGGGGACGTGGCTGATGAGGAGCTGATCAAGGTGCTGAGGATGTTCGAGACTGTGATATACCAGAGGCCACCTGTCAGGTCGGCGGTGAGCAGAACTCTCAGAACTAGGAGAGTATACAAGATAGAAATCCTATCGAGGCGGGGTAGATACGTTGAGCTGAGGACGGTCGTCGAGTCAGGGACATACATAAGAAAGCTTTACCACGACATAGGAGAGGTCCTAGGAGTTGGCGCCAGTATGATAAAGCTGAGAAGGGTCAGGATAGGGCATATAACGGAGGATATGTGCGTGGATCTGAGGACCCTCCTCGAAGCGATTGAACTCTACAGGAACACAGGAGATGAGCAATATCTCAGGGAGAAGCTAATTCCGGTGGAGGAGGCGGTCAAACACGTCAAGAGGATGGTGGTGAAAGACTCCGCTGTATCTGCCATAACTCACGGGGCACCTGTCCTAGCACCAGGTGTAAGCCTCCTATCCGAAGGGATCTCAAAAGGAGATCTAGTGGGCATATTCACACTTAAAGGAGAGCTCGTTGCCATAGCAAGGGCTTTAATGAGCTCTGAGGAGATATTAAGAGCCAAGAAGGGAGTTGTCGCCGAACTCCTGAGAGTCATCATGGAGAGGGATTTATACCCTCGCATGTGGAGACGCCATCCCCCTACGTCCCGACAGTGAATTAACATTTTATTTAGGTTGTCCTAACACTCCGCGATAGGCATGAGGAAGAAGGAGATAACAATAATAAGTGGCAAAGGAGGAGTTGGGAAGACAACGATCTCCTCCAGTCTGCTCTATCTCATGAACAGGGATGATCTAGGAGTTGTAGCTGTGGATGCAGATGTGGACACACCTTCTCTCCATCTGGCCATGGGTTTCCAACCCCTTGAGGAGAAGGACTTAACTCTCTCGTCGAAGGCTGAAATAGGAGGTAAGTGTATCCTATGCGGCAGATGCATCGAGAAATGCCCATTCGGGGCTATTGTCGTAGAAGAAGAATTGAAGGTTATACCGTATATGTGTGATGGATGTTCGATATGTCTTAAGGCCTGTCCTGTCGGTGCTATATCCATTAAATCCGCTGTAGCGGGAAGACTCATTGTTGGGAGATCAAGATATGGCTTCCCTATGGTAACAGCCCAGCTCAATGTCGGAGAGCATAACTCGGGACTCTTGGTCAACGAGGTGAGGAAGAAGGCCCTTGAAATATGTAACAGCACGGGGAGAGAATTCGTGGTGACTGATGGAGCTCCAGGAATAGGATGCCCTGTGATAGCCTCTCTATCTGCAACCGATTATGCTCTAGTGGTCACAGAACCTACCCCAGAAGCTCTACAGGGAGCTCGAAGGATATTAGAGATAACAACACACTTTGGAGTGCCGGCAGGGATCGTCCTGAATAAACATGATATGAGCGACTTTGGTGAGGAAATGCTCAGGGTGTTTAAATCCAGCAATATTGAGGTCTTAGGGAAGATTCCCCTTGACTTCTCGGTTGTTGAATCCCTTTCAAATGGAAAACCTGTGGTCGCCCACAAGCCGGATTCGTCTGCAGCACGATCACTGTTTGATCTCTACGAGAGACTTAAGGAGGTGGTTCTTTCATGAAGTTGAAAGTACTGGCGGTTACTGGAGGCAAAGGAGGAGTTGGTAAATCAACAATAGCCACAAACATAGCCATTCTTCTCTTGGATGCTGGAAAAAAGGTTTTACTCGTTGATGCTGATGTTGATAACCCCAACGACCACATTTATCTGGGCATCCAGCGCAACAAGGTGGCCGACATAGAGCTCTTCACCCCCGAGGTGGACGGGACCATGTGTAACGGTTGTCTTGCATGTGTGGATATCTGTCCAACTCACGCTTTACTGGGGAGAAGAGGGCTTCCTCCTCTACTATTTAAAGATTCCTGTCTTGGATGCGAGCTGTGTAAGGAGGTTTGTCCGAGAGATGCCATAAGGGATGGAAAAAAGATCGTAGGAACTCTATATGAGGGTTCTTCTGGGGGACTGAAAATGATATCGGCAGCGATAAAACCAGGAGAGGAGAGATCCCCTCTCGTGGCCCATCGTCTGGTCAGGTTTTACAGGAAGATCACTTCATCTGAGGGCTTCGACTACGTAGTGGTTGATACTGCTCCTGGGGTTGCAAACCCCGTGATCCAAGCACTTCGTCTAGCTGATCACGCTCTGCTCATAACAGAGCCCACTCCTTTCGGTCTAAACACAATGAGACTATCTTTCAAGGTTTTGAGGAAGGTGGGCCTCGGTTTTGATGTGGTGATAAACCGATCGGACATCCCAAGTTCGTTGGCCGAGAAGGTGGAGAAAGAGGCCAGATCTCAGGGAGCGAGAGTCTTTAAGATCCCTTACCAAGATGAGGTCATACGGTCATCGGTCCTCGGTCGACCTACCGTGAGGGAGAACAGGAGAGGGATCTTCTCTCTTACAGTCAGAAAGATGGTCCGGGAGGTGCTTCAAATTGAGTGCTAAGGAGGTAGAGAGAAAAATTCAAGAGAAGCTAAGAGAAGCGAAGGATCCTGAGATCGGGCTCTCAGTTGTGGATCTTGGTCTTATAGATGAGTTACGATACGAGAAGGGGGTTGCGAAGATAACATTCCATCCAACCACACCCTTCTGCCCCTCCACTCTTTCGGTGCAGATGGGGGTTGACATCTACCTGAGGGCCTCTGAGGTCAATGAGGTCAGGAGAGTAGTTGTTCGGATAAAGGACCACGCTTACGAAAAGCAGGTCAATGAACTGATAAACAAGTACATCGAGAGGATAGAGGGCTCCCGTACAAAGTAAAGTTTTTATTTACAAAAAAAGTTAGGACAGGCTAGGTGATATTCGTTGAAGATCGCTATTCCGGCAAGCGGCCCCGATCCTGAGTCTCCGGTGCATCCTCAATTTGCAAGGTGCGCTTATTTCATAATATACGATACAGATAATGATAGATACGATGTTATCCAGAATCCATTCATGAGCACTCCAAGCGGGGCGGGGATACAAGTAGCTCAAATGCTTTTAGATAAGGGAGTGAACGCCGTTGTGGCTGGAAACATAGGGCCCAATGCATATCAGGTTCTCATCTCCACTGGAATCCAGATCTTGCCTGGAGTTACAGGAACAGTCAAAGAGGCCATAGAGCGCTTTAAGAGGGAAGCTACCTCTCCACCAGTCAGACAGCCTTCTTCTCCTCCACCCTTTCCTCCTAGTGGTCCAGGCTTTGGATTTGGGAGAGGGTTTGGAAGAGGATGGGGTTGGGGAGGATGGGGTTGGGGAGGCGCTCCTCCAGCCCCCATGCCCCAGGCCACTCCTCCAAGTCTGAGTAAGGATCAAGAGATCGCCTTTTTAGAGGCGGAGATTAGAAGACTTGAGTACGCTCTAGAGGCGGCCAAAAGGAGGCTGAAGGAGCTGAAAGGAGAACAATAAGTCCACTCCCAAAAGAGCCTTTTTCCAACTCCATTGCTTTTTTGCACCCTCCCCGCACTAAAGTGCGAGGATTCCCGGCGGGGAGGTTTGAGCTACCAAGGGATGAACCCTCGGTAGCTCGGGGCTTGCCAGAGCCCCGTTAAGCCCACCTGTCATTGCGGAGAGGTGGGCTATATTTAACACACCTACGACATCTCTATGTGCTTCTAATCCGCAGTTTAAACATTTTAATAATCTCCCATGCTTATATGCATTAGTTGAACCACATCTTGGACAAACTGACGATGTATAACTCTCCTTAACCAATTTGACTTTAATTCCGAAGTTTTCTGCTGTAGTGATTAGTCTATGGATGATATATCTAAAGCTCCAGAAGTTGTGAATCATCGCATTTGCTTTGGCATTCTTGTCGTTGTTCTATCTTATACCTTTGACGTCTCCAATGATAATCTCAGTTACCTCCTTCTCGTAGCAGAGCTTAACGAATCTGTAGATAATGGTATTTATCGCATGCCTAAACCTCAGCTTTCGCTTACGATAGAGCTTTCTGATTCTTTTCGTAGTATCTACTCCGTTAGCTCTTTTAGCATTCGACTGGTAATAAGCAATCTTTTTAGTCCAATACCACCAGTCTGCAAGCAGAGATTTTCCTGAAAAAAGCGGTAGGTTGTCTTTTCCCTTTAATCCAAGCTGTTGCGATGTTTATAAAATCTACCGCAAGAAGACCACCGGTCCTAACCGGTGGATGAATCACAGATGGTTAGGCTAAATGCTCCCGGCTTGCCACCTTGATGCGGGTGACAGGCTCCTCAGCTATATGCCGGGGAGCGG
>JAOZGP010000027.1 GCA_027491735.1 Thermoproteota archaeon
GGCGCAGCATCCACTCGACCAGCTGCCCCTCTGGAACCATTCCCACCTGATGTTGAAGCTGGCGCTCTTCAAGCCGGCTCCTCACAGAACCCCCTAGAGGGGGCTCTTCTCAGCGATGAATATGGTAAAAGCTGAGGTCAGCTTAACAGATCTTTCTCATAGTTCTTGAGGTGTTCCATGGCTTCTTTAACATCACTGAAGAGTTTATCGACCTCCTCAACGTCATCTCTACAGACTCTTTCTTTAGACAGACTCCTTGCTCTAACGCCGGCCATACTGAGGAGTTGTACAGCATGCCTAAGTGAGGTCCTCTCCCCTATTTCTGTGAGCAGGTTATAGGCATCTTCCTCCAGCTCTATCCTCTCTTCTTTGGATCTTATCTTTAGGATCTCTCTTATCTCATCTTTAGAGTATTTTTGAGTTGTTATTATCACTAGCCGATCTAGCAGGTCGAGGGGTAATCCAAACGGAGCTCTAACATCCGTTCCCCTTATGTTCGTGATGCCTCTGTTCGTGGCCATCACTATTATCGGAACGAGCTCTCCTTCCATAGCCCTGGCCAAGAAGCTCAGGGCCTCGATGTCCATCATGTGGACGTCGTCTATGAATAGAACCCCGGGAAGGATTTTCACCTTGCCCTCCTTCACCCATTCGCTTACCTGAGAATCAACCGCTGCCCTGATCTCGGAGCTTATCTCCCTGCCCGTTGATGGTCCGAATAGGAGGGAGGCTATTCCTCCTCCGCTTCTCCTCGCAAACATCTCATCGAGCTCGTATAGCGTAAGAGTGTAGATGAACTCCCTCTCCTTGATGACCTTTCCATCTGGTTTGGGAACAACCTTTTCCGTCTCTATTTCAAATGAGGTTTTTGCTTCCTTAGATCTTCCCAGCTTGACGACCTTACCGGTCTCAGCATCTATCTGTATAACGTCGCCCTCTTTGACTCCAAGCTCCACCATCTGTGTGGCAACTCCCCTGCCTACTTCCAGCTTCTTTGATTCATCCGTCGTCTCAAGAGTGAGCTTCGCCCCACCTGGGACTTGGTAGTATGGATTAAATGGGTGAGGTTCATATCTCACGTCGAGACTTGCGACCTCCCCTTCGTAGACCTTTCTGATCTCCCTGAACCTGACCCCTATGGCCTTCCTTATGGCCTCCATTAGAACGTCAGTCTTCCTCCTCTCGGCGCTGTATATCTCGGAACCTGATAGAACTATGAAAGGGACATCTTCTCCAAGCTCCTTAGCTATTCCAACGGCTATTGCTGTCTTGCCTGTGCCCGGCGGACCGGCTAAAAGAACGCCCTTTCCGCTAAGCTTTCCTTCCCTGGCCATTTTGACTACTAGATGTGCTGCCTTTCTGGCCCTAGTTTGCCCCACCATGCCGTCCGCTACAGGCTTAGCCATGAGATTGTCATCCACACCAAGCCCTCTTATATGACTGTGAGCCCCAACCCTCTCCAGCCTCCCAGATGCCTCCTCAGCGATCTCACGTATCTCAACCATATAGAACACCCATTCTGATTAACTGTAACTTCTGTAAGCTGGATCGAGTTGGTAAATTAAATACAGTTACGGTCGATCCCCCAACCTCAGCTCATCGGCTGACCTTCGGAGGGAACGGAGCCCCACATTTTCATTCCCTCCAGAGGACTCCTTTCGGGCTTGAAACCCCCATACAGGGGACCGCAACACGATTAATGCTTTGAGAGGTGTGACCTCTTCCACATGAGATCTCAAGTTCACGTATCCTTTTGGACTGTTACGAGCCACACCCAATGCCCCTCATCAGGGCACGAGCTGTAGAAGATCATTGCTTCGGAAGTATTTAAATCTAATCACTCCCTGCAGATTCCCCCAGGAGGAGTTCTGCAAGCGATGAAAGGATGGAGACTGCGCTACTGAGGATCTCAGACTCTACTCTTCTAACGTTCACAAAAGCCTTCTTCTGCTGGAGAGTCGGAAAAACCACCGCAGTATGTCGGTAAGAAAGCCTCCACTTCAGTGAGGGGATGAATTAGGGTGGGTTGGAGGTGGTTCGCAGGCTTGAGTACTCTACATGAACTTCGGCATGGTAGAATCGTGACCCCACGCTGCTGTCAGGGGATTTAGTGGTCGAAGTGGAAGCTCCATTTAGATCAGAGGATCACCTCACATCCTCTTCCACCACTATGGCGCCCACTGGACAGGAGACAGAACAAGCATGACATATGAAGCAATTGTCTCTGTAGTTTTCAACCAAGTACGCCTTCTTGTCCTTCAGGTAATACAGCTCTAAGGGACAGATCCTCTCACAAGTCCCACACCCTATACATTTGTCGTGGTCTATGTGGATCTCCAGGGAGAAGTTTATCTTCACCACCACGAGGCTCACCGCCCTCTTCCTCAGAATTCAAGGATTTAATTGTTTCCGTTCACCGAGGTCTGGGGTCGCTCATGTCGAACATTGAAATTGAAAAGGGAGATTATCTGAAAAGGATCACCTTGCTGATGGAGAGCTGCAAGGAGATCGATCTAATCGTGGTTACAGAACCTGAGGACATGAGATATCTCTCCGGTACGAAGAACGCTTCCGCATTGGTGATCCCAAGGGATCAGGAACCATTTCTCATAGCCAGGTATGCCTTTGGAGACGCGCTAGCTGAGGAGGAGAGTCCCCTAGAAGTTGTGGTTGTGAAGCCGGAGATAGAGCTTAGCGGAAGGAAGGACCTTAAGAGAACCCACGAGGTTCTAGCAAAACTGATCTCGGAGAGAAAGATTAGGCGTATTGGCATGGACGGATCTGAGAATCTCAGAGCCAGAGTGAGAAGGAGGGTGGAGAAATTGGGCGGAATGGTCAGCATTAAGAGTGTCGGTAAGAGAATCTTGGACCTAAGAAAGATCAAGGACGAGAAGGAGATAGAAATCATGCGTAGAAGCGCCGAGATATCCATAGAAGTCTTTTATGATATTATTCCAGAGCTCAGAGAAGGAATGACTGAGATAGAGGTCGCCAGCAGGTTCGAGTATGAGTTCAGACTTAGAGGAGGTGATGGATCGAGTTTCCCCACCATAGTCTGCTTCGGAGACAACTCCTTCAACGCTCACCACGTCCCTCGACCCAGAAAGCTGAGGATCGACGATCTCGTCCTCGTGGACTTTGGGGCCAAGTTCCGGGGATATGCCAGCGACATGACCAGGACCTTCGTCTTTGGTGAGCCGAATTCCAAGGTCGAGGAGATCTGGAAGGCGGTGTTCAAGGCACAAAAATCGGCTATGGAGAAGATCCGTCCTGGAGTGAGTTGTGGATTCCCTGATGAGGTTGCTAGAAGAATTCTAAATGAGAAGGGATTGCTAGATTATTACGTGCACACGTTGGGTCACGGAGTTGGTCTCAACGTTCATGAACCGCCTAGGCTCATCATCGGATCGAAAGAGAGGCTTGTGGAGGGATATGTTGTGACCATCGAGCCGGGAGTTTACATGAAAGAGTGGGGTGGGGTCAGGATAGAGGATACCGTGGTCGTGAGGGGAGAGGGGAAAGAGATTCTCACTGAGAAGCTGGACAAGTTCATTCGATTTAAGGATATCTGACAGGGTTCCCCATGAGTTGGATTCCGAGTGGAGAAGTTGTTTTGCTGGATGAGGGAGCAAGAAGAGTGAAGAGAGGAGAGAAGAACATCTACAAGAAGTGGGTATCTGAAGTCAGGGGGCCCGTCATCTCCGGAGATATCGTTGTGCTGCTTGATGAGGAAGGAGCGCCGATTGGCGAGGGATTTTACGAGGACATCGGAGCTATGGGAATTCGGGTGCTCTCCAACGACCCAGTCGAAAGGGTTGGCCTGGATTTTCTTAAGGAAAGTTTGGAGCAGTGTCTCGAGCTCAGAAAGAGGATGGATCTCGGAGACTTCTTCAGGTTAGTTCACAGCGAAGCGGATGGATTACCTGGTCTTATAGTAGACGTGTACAACGATCTGGGGGTCATCACCAGCACCGCTCTGGGCTTTGACAGGAGAATAGATGATATCGCCTCTCTTCTCATGAAAATCATAGATCTCAGAGCGATCTTCCTGAGAAACGACACCAGAACAAGAAGAGAAGTTGGGCTCCCTATGGAGAGAAGGATTTTAGTTGGCCGGGGAGATCCTGAAACTGAGATACATGAGGGAAACGTTGTCTTTCACGTGAACGTCATGGAGGGACAGAAGACTGGATTTTTCATAGATCAGAGGATCAACAGGGAGAACATAGAGAGATACGTCTCCTCCGGAGATAAAGTCCTAGACCTCTTCTCCTACACAGGAGGGTTTGGCCTTCACGCAGCGATTAACGGCGCTAAGGTCGTGATGGTGGATGAGTCAGAATATGCCGAGAGGGAAGCCATCAGAAACGCTGAGCTTAACGACGTTGAGGTGGAGTTCGTGAGGTCCAGAGTTAAGGACTTCTTGGAGCGAGATCATGAGACCTATGATCTGGTGGTGGTTGATCCTCCCGCTCTCATCCCGAGTCGAGATCTCTACAGAACGGGCCACAGGACATACACGCAGATCAACCGTTCGGCCCTATCACGCGTGAGGGACGAAGGGTTTCTCTTCAGCAGTAGCTGTAGTATGTTTTTGACCGAGAGAGATCTGAAGAGCATTCTATTGAGGTGTGCCCATGAGGAGAAGGCGGGATTGAGGTTCCTCTGTGGAGTTCTCGGTCAATCCCCAGATCATCCTGTTGATCCTCTACACCCATGGACGGGATATCTGAAGGGCTTCCTTGTCAACGTAAAGAGTGAGCAGCGATCCTCAAACTGATTTCTAGTTCCTCCAGCAGAAACTATCTTTTCATCCCAGCTGTCGGAAGGAGCTCTGGGAGGTTCTCGACAGCTAGGCTTACTTAAATTTAACTGCAGTTCGTTCATCAGCTGAAGTTGGTGGTTCTCCCGATGCAGGCTTCATGAACTACAATTTAAATCTTTATTATATTTATGTACATTAGATAAAACTATACACTGGTATATATTCCATTAGATTACTATGCTCTTCTGAATTGAGTAGGTGAGAAGATTTCTACTCCCTTTTCCTGAGCTCATCTCCCACAAGCTCCCATTCTGCCTCAGGATGTCTTTTCATGTATATCTTCAGGGCTGCCACCCTGAGCTCCTGTGGGACCATCGTTATCATGGTCGCTGGAGCTCTCCCCCAGACCCTGAGCATCACGCCTATCCTCTTCTCCACCGCATCCCAGTTGTTGATCAGCACCCTCTCTCCGGACTTCATCTTCGTTTCTATTGTGTTTAAGCTCTCATCTATTCTGTCGAGCTCTTCTCTGGCTCTATTCAGATCTCCAGCCCTCAGAGCAGTTCTAACGGATTCTATGGTTTCAGAGATCCTCTTGAGCTGTGGCTCGAACAGCGGCTCATCGAAGTCGAGTTCCCCCCTTATTCTCCTCTCGAACTCCATGAGCTTGTCCAACCTAGCTTTGCTCTCCTTAAGGGAGTTCAGTATCTCAGCCAAAGACGCTTCTTCAGGAGCAACAAACTCTATCCGCTCAAGAGGAAGCTCCTCCTCGACCTCAGCTTTTTCTACAGGCGGCATCTCAACTTTTTGAACCTCTTCCTCGACCTCCGGCCTAGAGATCTCGATCTCCTCTACTTCAGGTCGTACCTCCTCAGAGCGAGACTCCTCCGGCTCTCCTGTTATCTCCCCCTTGACCTCCTCTATTCTCTCCGCTGCAGTCTCTTTTGTAGCCTCTTCTTCCGGTAATTCAACAAGAGAAGATGTTTCTTTTTTCTCTTCCTCGGATATGGTAGTTTCTGGGATCAAAGTAGCTTCAGAAGGCGCTTCGATGTGCGGAGGTGATGTTTCCTCGCGCTTCACGCGAACCTCCTCACGAGCGCGTTCCTCCAGGTCAGAAACCAGTTCCTCTGGACTTGGTGGTTGGACAGTTTCAGATCTCCTAGTCCTCCTCAGGAGGATCGCTGCTGTCACGACGCTCACAACTGTCAGAGCCACACCCATCAGGATCAAAGAATTTAGACTGGTTAGTGTCGGCTGCTGAGATATGAAGGAGAATGTCTTTCTGACTATCTGAGCTTTAACCCCATTCACCTCAACAACAGCGATCACGTCAAATCTGTTCCCCTTAACTGGAAGCTGGACCTTTACATTTCTCTCCTCATCCTTTTTCATCATGGATATCTTGACGCTGGCCATCTTATTCTCGTTAGTGTATACGGAGAGGAGGAAGGTTGCGTTATCCTGTACTGTGTTTTTCACACGTATATTGAGCAGATAGACGTTCTTGAATTTGGAGAGAGTCATCCCCTGAATGATTGCTGTTTTGCTGACCTCAAACGTCAGCGTTCTCTCGAAGGTCTTGTTTCCGCTCTTCAGGATCACCTTGAGAGTATCAGTTCCAGGAGATACG
The DNA here is from genome assembly GCA_027491735.1 of Thermoproteota archaeon. Taxonomy (GTDB): domain Archaea; phylum Korarchaeota; class Korarchaeia; order Korarchaeales; family Korarchaeaceae; genus Methanodesulfokora. Next base: position 6,396 of record JAOZGP010000027.1, read on the forward strand.
GCCAAGACCTCTATGTCCATGTGAGCTGTGCTCCCTTTATTTACTGTCAGCACATTCGGACTGTTCATCACCTTGATCACCTTGCCGCTGGAGGAGGCATCCACTAGAAAGGTGTCAGTGTTCAATGTGTTTACTACATCCAGAGAAACTGTCCTCTTGGTCCCAACAGCCATCTTAATCGACGTCTCCTTCATAAATATCTTGAGAGTTCCCTCTTCAGTCACATTGGTCTTGCTGGCATTCATCCTACTCTCATTCGGTTTCACCGTGACGTAGGTTTTGTTCAGAAGAGCGCCGAGCCTCCTGTTGTTTACCGAAAACCCGACTAAGACCGCTGGCCAGTCCTCTGGTATGGAGAGCCTCACATCCACATGCTTTGAGAAGCTGGGGTCGAACTTGCCGAGGGAGGTGGAGATCGTTCTGTTGCTTGTAGGGTCGAGCAGGTAAAGAAAGACGTTTCCACCTTCTGATGTTAAAAGTGTGAGCTCTCCGCTGACGATCGCCCTCCTCTCTTCAGTTATCTCTAGGGTTCCGGAGAACTTGACCAGAGGGGTTCTGATTATTAGAAGTTCTCCTCCTTCGTCTAGTAGGCAGAGATATGCGAAGCCTCCCTCCGATGAGACGGACGTTTTAGAAGGAGATACGCCGGTGCTGAGGGACCAAATGACTTTCCCGAAGTGTGCCTCCAGAACCTTAATTCTGCCGTCTGATCCCAAGACGAACAGGAGATCCTCCACCTGTAGAGGCTGTGACGCTGGCCACAAGCCCAGAAAACCCTCGTCGACCAGCCTCATTTTGAAAAACCTGTACATCCCTCCTCCTAGAGAGACAAGGAATACAGAATCTCCGTTCGTCACTATGGGCCCTGAAGGGTAGGATTTACTCGAAAGAGGCAGTTCTGCCTTCTTAGTTCCATCAACTGAGCTCAGATAGACCAGTTTGTGGTCCTCCGTGAGAATGACGACATATCCGGGTCCGACGCCTGCTGTCCTAACACTGAGTTTTCTCTCCCATAGCTTGTTACCGCCACTCTTGAGGAAGCAGTACAGCTCCTTTTGAGTGATTGTTATTATCTTGTCTCCAGCGTCCAGTACCTGTAGAGGAGGTGAATCCAGCTTCCTCCTCCATAAAAACCCAATGGAGAGACCGCTCATGGCTTCTAGATATCCGGATTCTGTCGGAAGAAATAATTCATTCGAGCTTAGGTCATACAGGGGCTGAGCAGCGAGGGGGCTGTCCAGCTTAATCGTCCCAAGCACAGCCCCGTTCTTCGAACTTAAAATCAACGCCTTTCCCTCGAGGAAAGCGATTAAATTTGGCTTGACGCTTACTAGATAATAAACCCTCGATCCAAGTCCCTTTGTCCAGAGGAGCTTTCCATCGAAGGAATAGGCTGATATCTCAGAGAGCCCTTTTCCACAAGCAACTATCACTTTATCCTTCAATATCAGGGGGGGTGGCGCCAATCCCACATATTTAGCAGGTATGTTGATTTTGACCTTTGACAGTGATATCACTCCGTCCTCAGCTGAGACCGGTGTTACTAGGATCAGTGTGATGAGCATCAAGGCTAGCGAGAGGGACCTGTTCATGAGAAATCCTGAAGTAGAGATTCGCGACAGAATCTAATAAAAGTTTGACATCATAAGGTTTATCCTTCTTATGCAATGAGCTCTAGTTGCACTGAGATCGGCTCACCGAAATCCCCTGAAAGACCTCCCCGTCTTTAACAGCCACCCAAGCCAGCCTTCCAGCGGTCTGCCCAGCGAAGAATTCCTCCGATGAGTTAACAGCTATCAGCCCATAAATCTTGCCTGTATGCTTCTTTATCTCGCTCAGTGTTTGAATGACGGCCGATCTAACGCTTCTTCCATTGTTTATCCGGTCAACCACAGATTTAGCAGCTAGGGTGACCATAGCAGCTTCCCCTAAGCCGGTTCCCGAGGCCGCACCCCTAAGCCACGCGTAGGTACCCGCCCCTATCACCGGGGTATCACCAACTCTTCCTGGCAGCTTCATCCAAATTCCGCCTGTGGAAGTGGCAGCAGCGACCTTTCCGTAACACGACGAAACTGCTCCCACAGTATCGAAGTAGTTTATGTGTTTAATGACTCTCCTTACTTCGGACAGAAGGTCGTCGCATCCATCCCCGCTCAGGAGCTTTGATCTCATTTCACCATATCTCTTGAGGATCTCTTCTGTCGGACCAGGATGTCTTTCAAACCCCAGTTTTTCAGCGAGAATATCAGCTCCTCTACCTGAGATCAGAACATGTGGTGTCATCTCCATAACAACCCTGGCCAACCTTATTGGGTTCTTTGGGAAGCTCGCCGAGCACACAGCACCAGCCATTCCAGTGGAACCATCCATTATGGCAGCGTCCATCTCGAGCTCTCCAAGGAGGTTAAGAACCGATCCCACGCCAGCGTTGAAGGTTGGATCGTTCTCCATTAGGAGAACTGCTTTCTCAACAACATCGACGTGATCCTTGCCGCAATCAAACATGCTATATGCCTCAATCGCTATTTTTTGAAGATGAAATAGCACGCTGGGCACGTTGTAGGAGGGACGGGCCACTCCTCCATGAATTAGGAGCACGGGCATGAAATCACCCATGAGAGAATACCAGGTGAACGGCGTTTCCAATGGAGTCAACTCTAGCAAAACCGAAGCGGACAAGCTGTATGATCTCCCCTTCTCTTAGAGCTCTCATTTTTGGTTCACCGAATCCTCCTATTATGGCCATGGAGAAGGGAGACAGGGGCTTCATCACCTTGACAGGAGTTGAGTCCTCCTTTGGAACCCATTGCACGATCATCTTGCTGCTGGGGATCGGCTCTTGACTTTCGAAAACTGCGGACACCTCATCGGACATCACACTTTTTATTCTTATCGTGGCCAGGTTCCTGAGCCGTATAACATCCCCCCTGATGAGCTTCTTGAAGTCATACCCCGATATGTAGACCTCTGCTTTCCCATTTGATGGCCTAACCTCTATCCTCCTGCTGCCCATCTCAGGCCTGTCCGGATGAACCTTAACCTCCGCGATTATCCTCTCAGGAAACTCCTCGATCCTGAGTTTTATCGGATCCGGCACGAACATGTACCGAGGAACTTTGGGGTCCAGTATCTTTCTGTTCACTGCAGCCAGAGCATCGAAGCTCACCGTGGAGTCCACCTTGCTCGGACCTAATTCGAAGAAGAACCTAGTGAGCGCCTCTGGAGTTATTCCTCTCCTGAAAAGTCCCCGAAGAGTGGGTATCCTCGGATCATCCCAGCCCTCCAGTATTCCTGTTTTTATCAGGGGTCTTATGTAGCGCTTTGAGAGAGGTATTCCCTCCACCGTTATCCTCCCGAACTGTATCATTTCGTACTCCCTAAGCCCTAACTTCCTCACTATGGTCCTCTGAACCTCCACATGAGGCTCAAATTCCTTGCTCCTGAAGGCATGAGTGACACCCGTGAGCGAGTCCATCACACTTATTGAGAAGTCGTACGTTGGATAGACCCTGTATTTATTTCCATGAATTGGATGTTCGGCCTCCACTATTCTGAATATACCAGGATCCCTCATGGTCCTGTTAGGATGTCTCATGTCAGTTTTCAGCCTCAAATGCGCCTCCCCCTCGTGAAGCTCGCCGCCAAGCATTTGTTCCCATAGCTCTAAGTTTTTCTCAATTGTATGAGTTCTGTGTTCACACTCAATCCCGGAGTTCCTGAACTTTCTGACTGTTACAGCATTGCATGTACAGACGTAGGCATCTCCTTGGGTTATCAGTTTTTCGGCCAGCTCATACATCTCCACCAGATGATTGGACTCTATGATCTCCTCGTCCCACCTGCCAGGAGAGAGGTTCAGCTCTCTCTCGGCTGCCTCAAGGACTCTGGCAAACTCCTCTCTTATGGCCTCATAGAACTCAAGCTTCTCGACTCTTGGATTTGTGTCCTCGAATCTCAGCAGAAATTTTCCTCCGTAGAGCCTTGCGTAGATGAAGGGAACCAGTAAACCTTTTACATGACCTAGAGTGGGGTAACCGTTCGGTTCGGGTGCTACTCTGGTAACTATCACATCATATTTCTCAGCGTTGGGGAGGGCAGGCCATCTCCTTTCCTCCTCCCCCTTTTCCCTCTCCTTAAGACCTTCTGCCAGAGATTGAAGCTCCTTCCACTCCAGAGAGTTTATCTCCAGAACTATTCTCTCAACGATCTGTTTTATTTCCTTTGCCTTAGGTCTTAGTTCCGGTTTTTCTGAGAATATCTTGGATAAAACAGGGTTAACTTTAGCTTTTCCGTACTTGATAGCATTTGCAGCAGCTATCTTTCTTATCAGTTCCTCCAGATCGGAGAAGCTCAATGAGGTTCACCCGCTGATCAGTTCACCAACTTTTTTCCTCCTCAACATGGCCAGGAGGACTTCCAAACCTTTTTCCCTTATCATATTTCTCTCGGTGGCTATTCCGCTGAAACCTATTACCTGAGAGGTGCTCTTGTCGTACACCACATAGGATTTCTCGCCCCATCCTGGTTTTCCTGACATCTCCACTCTCTCGGGATTGAATCCCTGTTTCTCAGCCTCCGGACTCGTCCATCCAATTGAGATCATGTGAATGCCTCTCAGGAAGACATCCTTCTGGTAGCGCGGTATTCTCAGAGTCATCTTTGATCCAGATATAGCTTTAGCCACATTAAAGGACATTATGGTGGCAGCTGTTCCTATTCCAGCATACTCAGGCTTGTTCGTCAAAGGATCATGTATTATGGCTGCGTCTCCAAGAGCAAACACGTTCGGATCTGATGTCCTGCCCTGCCTGTCGACGTTGATCACCCATCCTTCGTGGAGATCGAGACCACACTTGGAGGCCAACGTTATCTCCGGTGAAACCCCTGTGGCCCTGTACACCATATCCGCTTCAACGAAATCTCCTGAATCCAGGAGAACTCCGTTCTCCTTTACCTCCTTGGGGCTACCCTTGGCGAACTTGACTCCGTGTTCCCTGAGCTTCTCCTCGAGATAGGCCGATATCTCCGGCTCAAGAGATCTCCTTATCAGACGAGATCTCACGATGACCACAGGTTCAGCTCCTACGGATCTGGCTACGTCTGCTATGTGCAGAGCCACGTAACTAGCTCCTATTATCGCCACCCTGCTGGGGTTCTTATCCACGAGAAGGTCAACATCGGACTTCTTCCTGAATCCATACGTGAGCTCGGATCCGGGGACCTTTCTGAGACTGGATGGATTAGCTCCTGTCGCGAGGACGAGAAAATCGTATTTTATTCTTTTTCCACTCCTTAGCTCGACCTCCTTTTGATCTCTCCTCACCTTGATGACGTGATCCTCCAAGAACTCAACTCCATCGGACTCCAGGTGCCTCGTACTAACGGAGATGTCCTCTCCTGAGGGAATGAGCCTAAGCTTGTGGCGAACGTAAGGTTTCTCATCTCCAATTACAGCCACCTTAGCGTCTTCAACGAACTCTACAGTATGTCTAGCAGTTCCCATACCGCCGAGCCCAAAGCCAACTATGACAACCCTCCTCATTAGCCCACCAGTGACGCATCCTGGGAAAATCTATTAAAATTGTTTACATAGCTGACGGCCTTACGTAGCCGCAACAAATTCAGTGAAGAATAGTGGACAAAGGAGTGTTCTCAACCGTATTTTCGAGCCAGAATTTGATAGCTTCTTCGATAGCCTCGCTCAAAGAACTTTTTAACCCTTTAGCTTGATCGCTTTAGATCTAAACTTTCTTCCTATGGGGATAGGTCTACGAAATGCTGTAGAGGACCCTAGGAGGATATGAGGGACTCCCTTGAGAACACCTTGCCACTTACGTACAAAAGCATCACGAGATATATCACCGAAAACACCAGCGACATCGCTATAGGCATCAAATTGGAGGGATTGACGAGCAGATCTCTCACAAACACCATTATGCTCGCTACAGGAACACAAGCTAGGTAGTTCATCATGGAGGGCGGCATGTAGGGCACGGCTACTATGAGAAGCATCAGCACCATGGTGACGAATCCCATGTACTGCTGAGCCTCTTTGAAGCTTTTAGCGAACGATGCTACCACAGCTATTATTGAGTTTCCGGTAAGAGCTGCCAGGACCACCGCCAAAAAGATTCCAGCGAGCACTAGAGGCAGAGCCTTCGCCGCTGGTATGATGATCGTCAGGTTGAGATTTTCCTGACGGTGAAGAGGTCCTAAAGCTGATGTAAAGAGTAGATTCATCAATAGAAGGGACGCTAAAGCTGATGCCAGAGTTACTATAGCGCTTAGAAAAGCTATTGCTGTCATGGCCAGATATTTGCCAACCAATATGGACGTACCCGATACAGGGTTCGTGAACAGTGCTTCCATGGTTTTCCTCTCCCTCTCTCCAGCTATCATGTCCAGAGCGAACGCGCTCGCTCCTGTCATAGCTATTACGCCGATGAATATAGGAAGAAGCATCACAGAGATCACGCTTGTGGGGCTGGCGAGTGAGACCCCCTTCGATACCACCTCCTTGCTGACCTCCTTTATCGGTCTTACGTAGGACTCGGTGAGGTTCAGCTCCTTCAGCCTGTCACTGACTATCCTGGATTGATAGCGCTCTACAATGCTCGAGACCATTGTTATCGCTGTGGAGGACTTCATATTATATGGATCATAGTAGTAGAACACATTGGATTGCCCACCTCTGCTTATGTTCAACGAAAACCCCCTAGGTATTATCACAACCAGGTCCGCCTTGTTTTGAAGGATCGTCTTGTTTGGATCTATGTTTTTCTCGAAGGATACCTTGGGAAGATCCCTCATGAGCATAGAGACTAGCTTTGTCGCGTTGAGGTCTCTCACGACCACTACAACATTTGGGGGATTCGTTTTGGGACTGATAAAAAAGAAGGGAAGCGCGAAAGCCACTGGCATCAGTATTAATGGAAGAAGAAGGACGTTTACTATAGTTCTTCTGTCTCTGAACGAGTCAACGATCTCCTTCCAGAGGACGATTAATTCGGGTCTCTTGCCAAACGTGTAACCAGCCCTTCCGAGGGATCTGGTCACCTTGACAATTCCTGATGACCCTCTCCTGAGGATCTTCAACGCTCAACCACCTCTTGACGCACAAGTTTCACGAAAACATCTTCAAATTCCTTCTCTCCGGAGATCCTCATCAGATCGTCCTTACTACCTTGATAGACTATCCTGCCTCTGTTTATTATGGCGACCTCCTGACACAGCCTCTCCACCTCAAACATGTTGTGAGTGCTTATCACGACGGTGTTGCCTTCCTTGGCATAATCCTCTATCATCCTTCGGATCTCCCTTGCGCTCATGACGTCCACGCCTAGGGTCGGCTCGTCGAGTATCAATATGGGGGGTTCGTGTAGTATCGCCCTGGCGAAGGCCACCTTTTGTTTCTGTCCTCTGGATAGCTTGTCTGCTATGACATATCGCTTCTCCATGAGGTTAAGCTTCTGAAGAAGCTTTACAACTCTCCTCTCGAGCTCCCTACCCCTCAGACCTCTCAGTCTTCCGAAGTAGATCAGGTTTTCCTCAGCCGTGAGTCTGGAATAAAGTCCTGTTTCTTCGGGCATCACGCCGAGGTTTTTCTTTGCTTGCGCTGGTTCTCTCAGGACATCATGTCCCATGACGTAAGCCGTGCCCGAGGTGGGTCTGAGCACCCCGTATATCATCCGAAGTGTGGTAGTCTTGCCAGCCCCGTTGGGACCTAGATATCCGAAAACAACACCACTTCTCACGGAGAAGCTCACGTCGTCCACAGCAACTACTCCTCCGAACTCTTTACGCAGATTATCAGCTACTATGGCGTCCATCTTTACGTCTCAGGGGTCTGGAGTTGTAGCAGCTATTTAAATACTCAGCGAGCCCCAGACCTCAGAAGGGTATGAGACGCAGTATTCCCCTCCCCTTGCTGCTTATGCTGCTTGTTTCCCTCCCGGCAATGTGTGTGAAGGCACAGTACACGAACATATCCGTGAAACCCGAATCTGTCTATTCTGGAGGGCTCGTGACAGTTTCTTTCGACATTGTAGAGAGCCTCCCGGGGAAACCAAAACCCAAGACTAAGGTTCTGGGATTTGAGGTGAGGTTCATCCCGCCAAGAGGGTGGAAGGTCTTCAGAGGAGAGATCTGGGGATACGACGAGGAGAATAATGCTCTGGCATTGAGAGGGTACTGGAAGGACAACAGGACTGCTGTTGTAGTGAAGGGAAGTCCTATTATAAGCTCCAAGGTCTCGGTGATCATGCAACCTTCTGTGGGAGAGCGGAACAGCACAAGGAGCATCTATGCCATAGTTCATGCTATCGTGCTGCACAACAACGGAACTGTTCAGAACATCTCCTTCTCCCTGAACGCCAAGGTCTTCGTCATCGAGTGGCGGCCAAGGATCAACATGACGATCGGCCCCGAGAGGATAGTTCCACCAGGAAGGTTGAGGGGAAAGGTTGATATCTACCTTCTCAGCCCCCTTCCAAAGTTTGATCTCAAAGATGTTCATCTAAAGTTGACGATCCCTGATATGGGAATTGTGATCAGGGATCAGCGCATAGCGAGGATATATTACCCATCCAACACGAGCGTGACCTTCGTTGTCCCCATCAGGCCCTCCATGCCCGGCGGCAGGCACGAGGTTCTGTTTGAGATCACCTACACAGTCGACAACACAACAAAGGAGTTTGTAGTGAGAAAGTGTTTTGAAATACGCAAACCAGCTAGCTTGACAATCAGGTTGATCTCATGGACCTCCACTCTCACTCCCGGTCAAAACGCTACTTTGAGAGTCAGCGTTTCGAATCCCTCCAATTTCATAGCATATAGGTCGCAGCTCCATGTCATGACGGCAAATGGTGATATCTACACTGAGGACCTCGGAGATCTTCCTCCTGGAGGTGTTAGACAGGTCACAATGAGCATACCAAGCTCAAGTCCTGGAAATATCTCTGTATGGGCTTCCTGGTACAATGAAGGAGACAGTATTCCCTCGAGGACACCCTATCTGATCAGAAAGCTTTCCATCTGGAACTGGTGGTTTGTCTTAGCAGTGATCTTAGTGCTAGGAGGTGCTTTTATTGGTTTCGTACTCTGGAGAAGGAAAAAGACAGCTGAGCTCTGACCTCGATGAGGAGGAGATCAGAAAGCTTGAGGGGATCCTGAGAAGAAGGGGAGCTCGCTTCATCCCAAGCAGGAATAGATATGAGAGGTTCAGAGCGAGGTTGAACGGATCTCTTGTGATGGCTTTCACAACCGGGAGGATTGTGTACCACGAGGATCTAGCAGACGTGATACTTGAGGCCCTCAGGAAGGAGGAAGTCGTGGAGTTAGGCTCTGATGAGGTAGGTAAGGGAGAGGATCTAGGTCCTATAGTTGTCGCCGCAGTCGTTCTGGACGGAAGATCCCTCGCTTTCCTCAGATCCAGAGGTCTTCTGGATACTAAAAGCTCGTCGACTTTAAGGATAAACTATGTATATGACCTGATAGTTTCTAGGGCCCTTTCCATCGGGATCCGCGAGATATCTGTAAAGGAATTCCTAACAGTATGGAGGAGAAGAAACCTGAACAGGTTGCTCGCCTCCTGGCATAGGGAAGCCATATTGAGGGCTTTAAATGGGGTGAAGAGGGTTGACAGAATTGTAGTCGATTGCTTTGACAGAAGGGTCCTTAGTGAGACCTTGTCTGAGATAGCTGATGAGGTGGATGCCGAGCTGGTGCTGGAGGAGAGAGCAGACCTGAAGTACGCATCGGTGGCCGCCGCCAGCATCGTGGCCAGAATTAGGAGAGAGAATCTCATGGCCCGTGGTGATGTGGGAAGCAAGTGGAGGAGAGGTCTCAGGAGAGGCCCTTAGATCATATCTATGCTCGCTGCATGTTCAGGAAACCCTTCGAGTAGAGCCAGCTTTCTCATGAGTTCCTTTAGATTAGCTCCTACATCTCCCGAAACCATGACGCTGTACACAGGCCTCAGAAACTCCGCTACCGTTAGAGCTCCATACCTGCGAGCACATCCCCCAGAGGGCAGTTGTTGGTTCATGAATGGAAGGTAATCCCCCAAGGCACTTGGAGTCCTATCTCCAACAAACACCGCTCCAGCGTTCATTATCTTGTTCGCTAGTTGGACAGCGCTTTTCCCCATAACAGACACTCTCTCGGGTGATATTATGTTTATAGCGCTGATGGCGTCCTCCAGTTCGTTGAACACAAGGGCTATGCAGTTCTCCTCAAGGAAGGAGGCCGCCATCTTATCGGATTTCATGCCCTCTATCTCAGAGCTGACCTCCTCAGCGAGCTCCAAGCTATCAGTAACGAGGATCTCGAGGATCTCAGGTCCGTGCTCTGCCTGGGAGATCATCTCGCTGACCACCTTCTTGGGTGATGTGGAGGAGTCGGCAAACACCAGGAGCTCGGAGGGACCTGAGGGCATGTCGACGTTTGCGTCCTGAGCTACGACCTTCTTTGCTGTCATGAAGTAGCGATCACCAGTGCCGAATATCTTGTCCACAGAGGAGATCGTTGCTGTCCCGTAGGCCATGGCAGCCACAGCAACAGGACCTCCTATTCTGTAGATCTTGTCCACATTGAGAACCTTAGCGGTCGCTAGGAGTAAGGGATTCACTCTTCCTCCGGTCAGAGGAGGCGTGAACACAACTATCTCGTTCACACCGGCTACCTTTGCTGGGATGACGTGGAATATCATCGTTGATATGTAGGCCACCTCGTCGAACTCCGGGATATGCACCCCTATTCTGTCCAGTGGCACCCACATAAGCTTGCAGCTTATTCCATCTCCCGATATAGTGAGGTTTTTTTGTTTCTGCAGCTCATGGAACTTCCTCACCTGGTTCACCGTTTCCTCTATGACCTCAAGAGCCTCATCACTCACCTGCGCCATGACCTCCTCGTATTCCTCCTTTGAGACCGCGAACTCCTCATAGCTCAGATCAACTCCGTAGAGCTTGGACGTGTACTCCCTGACGGCTTCATCACCGCGGTACTTCACGGCATCTAAGATCGGTTGAACTGCCTCTTTGAAGAGGTTCAACTCCACATCCCTATTCTCAAGATGTGCTACGTAGCTCCAAGCCTCCTTTCCTCGGTAAATCCTCATCCTCGGATCACCGCAATCCAGCTATCTTAATTAAGAAGGAAGGGAAATAATTTAAGCTGGAGGGATGAGGAGACCATCCCAGTATGATCGGGGAGGATGATATGCTCAGGGGTAACCGACCTCCCACCTAGTGAGCTTCATACCTCCTGAGGGTTCTAAGAGCTTCTCTAACCATGAAGTATGTGCCTCTCATGGTCTCTCCTTCACTTTCCATCTTCTTTATGTCATCTAATGAGAACCAGTTCCAATCCTCATGCTCCTCAGCCCTGAGGATGGGTTCTCCTTCCATCCTGGTCACGTAGAGGGGTATTATGAACTCAACCTTGTGCTTGCTGTACACTATGCCGAACGTGTCAACGGGGATCAGATCTGAGTTTCTTGGGATGAATCCGGTCTCCTCCCACAATTCTCTCAGAGCAGCGTGACGAGGGGTTTCTCCGTACTTGAGTCCCCCACCGGGTATCTCCCATTTTCCAGCGTTAAGTTTCTTTCCGGCTCTCTTGAGGAGAAGGACCTTGCCTTCTCCGTTGACCACGACTGTGCATGGGACTATGAAGATCTTACTTCGTCTGAATTTCCCAACCACCATAGAAGAGCACCAATTCACTCTGATCGGGATGTTTTCGTGTAGATCAACTTGACTATAACCTTGGAGGATCCACAGTTCCTGCAGTTCTCTCCAGTGAGTTTTCCCACATACTCCCCGTCCTTGAAGGTTCTCTCCATCTTAGTGTTGCAGTCCAAACACTGGACTACTGTTACGATGGGGCCAAGGACCTTCTCCTTTGAGAGTTCCTCCCTCATCCTGCTTATGTCCATTATCGCCTTCACGACGAGCACCAGAGAGACCACCCCTATCGTGAACTGGATTATAGATATCGTATCGGCTCTGCCGTGCGTGGCCATTTCGCGAGCTCCGCTCCAGATCAAGAGCAACGATACTGCCGCGGCCATGGAGATGAGAATCGTCCAGATCCAAACGTTGGTGGCTTGCTGCCCGATCCGTTGACTCATATTCAGATCTCCTCCCTGTTTCCTACACCAACAGAGTTGCCTATTCCAGCCACCACCACGTAGTCTCCAGGACGCGTCCTCTCAACTATAGCTTCCTTTATCCTTTTAACCACCTCATCGGCCGCTTTGGCTATCTCGGGTTTCATGATCGTTATAGCATCTGTCAGATCCTCCTTTATCACTATTGAGTCCAGAGGTATGCCGTATCTGGCGGCAACATCCTCTATCTTCCACTTCTCGGGTCCTGGATCTCCTATGGCAGCTCCAACTCCCTCGGCTATTTCTGCGCTGAGTTCTCCCTCTAGTTTAAGGGCGGCATCTATCATTATTATTCTATGGATTGCCCCGCTTCTCGATTCTATGACTCGTTTTATTGCTTCTCCAGGCTTGCCTACCTCTCCTCCAGGTCCGTTGGCCTTTATCACCATGACCTTCCTCCCCTCTACCTCGATCTCAGCACCAACCGTTCCATAAGCCAGTTCTTGTACCTCAGAATTTCCTATCAACTTTAAGGCCACCAACGGACCTATGCTATCCCCGACCGGAGTTCCCCTACGAAAAGCCTCACCTGAGCTCCAATAAGCCTTCGCTATTCTGAGTATCTCAGGAAGCTGCATCTGTATCTGGGCTATATATATCAGGTTCTGAGTCTTTTTCCCTAGTATGTAGTAGTGCCTGACCACCCTGTATATCTGATCGAGAATGATTATCCCCTCGACCAAGCATCTCATGTCTGCCCTCCTGTGAACCCCTATGCCCGGAAGAAGCCTCGTTAGATGAGCATCTAGGGACTCCCTGAGCTCATCAAGGAGATGCTCCAACCTCCTCAGAATTCCAGAAGGATCAAGTGACACTGGCTCTATCAGGAAATACCCTTTTATCTTCTTCAGAGTTTCCTCTATGGCTCCTCTGTCTTTGTTGTACTTGGAGGCCTCTTCAATGAAGGAGGCCGATGCGTCATTAAGGTATCTCTCCAGCTTGAGAAGCGCGTTGTTTATGTCATTCATCCACTTCCAGACTTGAAGTTTGTTTGCGTAAAACTGAAAGATCGCTATGAGAACAAAGAACAGGATCCATTGGAGCCAATCCTGTGTGTTAGCGAATTGCATGAATTTTATATCCACCTTTCAACACCACCGAAAACTAACACGGCATCTTCCCGCACAGTCACTTATAAAATGTTGTTCGATAATCTTCGGTGGGTATGTCTATCCCAGATGAGCTCCTGAGAGGCTCCTATGGAGGTTGTCGAGGACTGCGCAGTCTGATCGTTGTTGAGAGGAGATCATCATTATAATCTAAGCTCCTATAGTGGAGGGGTTGGAATGAAGGCCCGCGGGCTCGTCGCATTCGACTTGGATGGTACTCTGATCGACATAGAGAGCTCATGGCGAGTCATACACAGGATACTCGGAACAGAAAAACTGGCGGAAGTGAACAGGATCAGGTACAAGAGAGGAGAGATTTCCTACGCTGAGTGGGCTGAGCTCGACGTGAAGCTATGGAGAGGAGTTCCTCTCAACTTCATATATGAGAGATTAAAATCTCACGTGAGGCCTATGAGAAACATGGCCGAGGCTCTCAGGGAACTTAAATCCATGGGATTTTATGTAGGAGTTCTTAGCGCTGGTGTGGATCTGATGGCTAGACTCGTGCATGAGATCGCTCCCCTGGACTTTGTGAAAATAAACAGGCTTACAACGGATAAGGAGGGAAAGATAGCTGGAGTTAGGGCTGAGGTATGCTTCGACAACAAGGGAGAGATCTTGGTCTCACTGGCACGCGAGATGGGCGTCCGTCTCGAGGACGTTGTGGCTGTTGGGGATGGAGAGAATGACATAAGCATGTTCAAGCTACCCATAGGTCTCAGAATAGCCTTCAACACTGTCTCACGAGCACTTGTATCCTTAGCCGACTATGTTATATCCGAGAAGGACCTCGCGCTCGTGGTGAGCGTCATCAAAGAATGGTTCAGGAGACGTTGAACTAAAGGATACTGATTTATTTTGAGCAAACTGCCATCATCCACTGATGAGTAGGATAAAGGTCTTCAGTCTGAGTGATCCCAAGTTAGAACTTGTTGGATCAGAGCTGGCCAACGAAACGGCAAGAAAGATAATAAATGAGCTCCTAGCTAGCCCTAAAAGCGCTAGCGAGATTGCCAAGGCAATAGGATCTCCAGTAAACACGATTATGTTCCACCTAAGCAAGATGATGGAGTCTGGGATCGTCAGATTAGTTGGAGTATCTCCGGGTAGGAGGGGTCAGAAGAAGATCTATGAGCTCACTTCACGAATCCTGATAATATCTCCCCACGAGGAGGAGGACAGCCTTCTAGAGGAATTAAGAAAAACAATCAGTAGATTAGAGATACCGCGCTGGAACATCATCAGGCCCGTTGTGATATCAGTGTTGATATCCTTCCTCCTATGGGGTGTGTTCCTCGGGTTCTCCCCGGGAGGAGCGATGTTCCCTACCTCTAAGTATAAGACAGACATAGCCGCTGCGAGAACCTCTGAAATAGGAAACCTTAGCTCAAAAAAGGCCGCCTATGGACCATTCGGACAGCCAATTTACATATTGGTGCTTGTTCTTCTCTTAGCGGCATCAATCGTTGCAGCGCTTTGTTCAGCGATCCTCATCAAGAGGCAGGCCCTTACAGTGAACGAACCCCTTAAACCTTCTAACGTAGTTTCTGCAGGCGAGACAGAACAGGAAGCTGATCCTCTTTCCTTTGACAGGGCAGTCAACGGCGTCCCTTGAGAACTTGGAGATCACCTTCCTGCTGAACGTTTTTTCCAACTCCTCCCTCAGACCCCCCGGAATCCTCTGCGCTCTACTGAGATGAACCACCTCGACCTCATACTTGTGGTCTCTTCCGGACATCGTTGAGCTACTCAGAAAGGTAGTTTATAAAGTAAATAGCGAGTTTCTGGTCCGTATGAGTGAGATCAAGGCCCTTATATTTGATTTCTGGGGAACTATGTTCGTGCAGATAGTACCTGACGAGATCTATTATGGGGAAAGAGTCAAAAGAATCCTGAGGCAGCGAGGAATAAGTGATGAGAGAGTCCTAGAACGAGCAACAAGAGTCTATATTCAGTTAAGAGAGGAGATTGTGAAGGAACGGAGGAGAAACCTCAGAGAGATCAGAGCTCTCGAGGAGATAGAGAGATTCTTCCAGAGAATAGGATTGAATGCTCGTGTGGGGGAGGATCTGATACCGGCCTATTCGTGGCCGTTTTTACACTTCACTCTGAGGAGGTGCGGCCTTGATGTGTTGTTCGACCTACATCGGAGATATGTTCTGGGGGTCCTATCCAACTCGCCGTGTCACCGCATGGTAGTGGAGAGACTTGAGGAGGAGGGCATTAGAGATCTATTCTCAGCAATTGTGACCTCTGATATTGTGGGAGTAGTTAAACCCCATCCGGACATCTTTAGGGAGGCCCTTAGGTCATTAGATGTTTCTCCAGAGGAGGCAGTGATGATAGGAGATTCCATCAACGATGATGTGGAAGGAGCTAAGAAGGTTGGAATGAAGGCTGTTCTCGTGGGACGCTCGAACTCTCCACTCTGTGATGCTGTTGTGATGAGTTTTGACAAACTTCCAGAGGTTTTGAAGGTGATCTCTTGAGGAGATGGTTGCTAGATCTTTTAAAATGCCCGAAATGCGGCCATTACCCGCTGAAGCTTAAGGTGTACGCTGAGACCATTGAGGAGCTTCCTTCAGTCATTGGAGAGCTCCCACTTTGCAAGATCTACTGCGCCTTTGTTGATGGTCCTCCAGATGAAATGAAGTGCCCGGAGTGCATCAAAAAGGAAGTTGTGGCAGGAGTGTTGATCTGTGAGGTATGTGGCTCCAGATATGGTATAGATCAGGGGGTACCGAGGCTTTAGGATCAACATTTAATATACTACTTTGATTAGATCCTTAGCTGAGTCTGCAAGAGGTCTCTGGGATGGAGGTACACCTCAAGCTCACCTTCATTGGATTCCTGTTCATAGCACTCTCCTCGCTCATGCTGATGGCACCAACGATGAGCTCTGAACCCATAACAAACTCCTCCTGTGAAGGAGACATCATGAAATCAGCTGTAAATTACACTGTGAAGGAGAGCGTCCTCCTACAAAATGATCTAAACATGACGGTCAATGAGACTGTCTATCTGGCAGTTCCCCAGAACACCACATATCAGGAGGCAGTTCTGCTCAACTTCGATGGGAACTACAGGTTCATTAGGGATGAGGATGGAAACGTCATGATTTTGACCTGGTTTAAGATGCCCCCTCACGAAAGGAGATGGGTGAACTCAACTTTCAGAATCGCAGCCCATCCATACAGGATAACGTTTGGCAACTGCTACGTGTGGCCTAACTTCACGTTAGTCAAGGAGTACACAACGGAGACCAGGTACTGGGACATCAAGAACAGGACCCTAATAGACATCACCAAGAGCGTCGTTGATGGTGCTGAAGGCCCTGTTGAGGTTGCCGGGAGGATAGCCAAATGGTTGTCGTCCAGAATAGAGTATAGGGTACTTCCCACGAGAGCCGGCTCTGACGGAAGTTTGTTCATTAAAAACAGCAAAGTGATCCTTATAGGAGACTGCAGCGAGGTGTCAGACGTCTATGTCACGATGGCCAGAATAGCCGGGCTTCCGGCTAGGGTCGCATTTGGGATGTTGTTGGAGAACAGAAGCAGGACGTTCTACTGGATAAACACATCTCAGGAAGAATTCGAGCAACATTGGGGAGGACACGCCTGGTCCCAGGTGTACATTCCTCGCTGGGGATGGGTAGACGTCGAGCTCTTGGAGGGATTTCTTCCTAAGGTTGGAGACTACTCTTGGAGACATGTTGTTTATGGTTTTGAGGCCAAAAAGTTCGCAGGATCGGCGATAGAGGAGTTTGTGCTTCCCAGCTTCTCCAGGCTAAGATATGTCTCCTTCACGTTCACAGGTGGTTGAAGGTGAGAGGACGCGTCATCATCATCCTCTTTATGCTCGCGCTTCTGACGGTTCCAGTTACACGTACTGCTGAGCAGCCTCAGCCCAGATACTGGATCGCTCTGAACTTCAGCTTGAGATTCTTTAAAAATGGAACTGTTGTCGTCGAAATCAAGCAGCATCCCTTTGACTCCTACGGGCGAAGTCTGCTCAATAACAAGAACGTGACCGATGGGATCATCAAGTCGGAGAGGTCGACCCTCGTGTACACCTTACTTCTGTTTTCAAAGAATCCTAAAAATATGAAATATAAAATAATTAAATCCATGACTCTGAACAGAAGCATCACGATACTATGCGATCCGCTGAATAACGGGACTGTGGTCAGGTATAGAGGTGCTGTGGTTATGGACGTTCTGGTTTATCTGAACACAACTGACTCTGTCCGCGAGATATCGAAAGGACTCTATGAGGTCAAGGTTGCGGACAGCATAACAAGCATGGACCCGAGAGGATGGATAGACGTCATGGAGTTCATATTCCAAGAGAACATGCTTACGGGATACAGTTGGTCACCTAGCTACGCTAAAGGAGCCACTGAGGCCAACTCTACCTATCTGCTATGGGTGAACAGAAACGAAAAAGATGCTCCGGATGTCTACATACTCAAGCTCAAGATGAACGTGGAAGGCCCCAACGAGAAGAGGATCCTTCAGGAGCAGAAGATTGAGGTCTTCAGGAGGGACTGTGAGATCTCCGTGAGGATCAAGAACATGGGTCCATCTGATTTCATCATAGTTAGGTTTGTCGGAAACAGAAGTGACCAAGCCAGGAAGGTCTTTGTCGATAGTGGAGGTAATGTGACCATTTCCGTCATGGATCCGAGCGCTAGACTTGTTCAAGCGTACCGCGACGGAGTCCTCGTATACAATAAGACTCTCTGCGAGAGTGAGGAGATACGCCGTCACGGGACTATCATCGCGTATGTGACGCTTCTGGCGGGTCTCGTGATAATCATCGGTTCTCTGTTGGGTATGAAGCTTGAGGGGTCTTCATCAGACAGGACAAAGTTGAAGAGATCATGAGAGAGGACATTCCAATCCGGTTTCATGGTATTGACGTTGTGAGCAGAAACCCACTGTGCCGCACATTCACCCCTACGGCTTCTGCGACATCGAAGATCCTCACAAAGATAGATGATCCGGTTGTGTATAAGCTCTGCTCCGGAGAGGGCTCGGAAGGCGGGTAGATGCCGCTCCGCCTTCTGTGGATCCTGAGGCGAGAAGGCCGTCCGCTGAAACGTTGCGAAAGTTATAAAAGCTGTGGATAGCCAGAACG
>JAOZGP010000020.1 GCA_027491735.1 Thermoproteota archaeon
ACCGCCAGGTTGCCGCTTCCACCCTAGGTGCCCCTATGCCAAGGAGATCTGCAGGGAGGAAAAACCCAAGCTCATTGAGGTGGAATCAGGTCACCTTGTGTCCTGTCATCTGTATAGCCGGAGGTGAACTTTCCTCCCTCTCTTTACATCACATCACTGAGAAAAAGCCTAAAGCCTCGGTGAGGGGATGAATCAGGGAGGCGGGTTGGTAGGAGGCAGCTAATTTTTTATATTCAGATCCCGGTAGAGAATCGACGGGGCCACGGCTGTGCGCCGCGATCAGGCTTTGACGGCCAAGCCCGGAGGAGGGGTTCTGCTGTACACCTCCCAACCTCCATGAGGCCTCGCGGCGGAAGTCCCCCTGGACGAGAGTATCTTAGCTGAAGAGGTTGCCTGATGGAGGAGTACTATCTGAGGTCGTGTGGGCACGGTGAGATAAGAAGAGTGATAAGTAGGGCTGATAGATACAAGCTCTTCTATGTACCTTACCACATATACAGTGGGGACGCTACACTTGTTATATCTCCATTGGTGTTTGGAAAGCTTCCTTCGGTAGATAACATACTTGGAATAAGGAACAGCTATCTCAGAGAAGCCAGAGGGCCTAGGAACCCATCATTTCAACAGATAGAATCGAATCCGTTAGATCCTCATGAGATCGTCCATCTTCTGAAGAAAGTGATCGAGGACATAGATCTCATGAATAAGGAATCCTTTAGGGAGGTCTGCTCCTATGCTAAGGAGATACATAAGTGGAATCTCTCCAGAGTCCTTCTGATACCTATAACAAGGTATCCCTCACGCGATAGGTCAAAGGTCGCTGCTCGAACTTCCTCAATTGTAGCTAAAGCTATTGTTAAGGAGCTGAAATTGGAAAATGTCACATCTTTGGAGTTTGTCGGAACCTTGTACTGCCCGGAGGCTCTTGTTGTGGGCGGTGAGAAAATACAAGTATATGAACTTCTGACCCGGGGGGTGAGGGAGGACCACATACACACAGAGCTGTACAGGCTCGGAAGATCCTCTCTCAGGGAAGCCTTAGATAATATTCCTTATACTCATAGCTTATTTATATAATTTTTTCTACTATATAATCGATATAATCAAAGTACTTTCTCATGAACTTTAAAATTCTCCGTGATTCTGAAGTAACGTTTGGTTAGAGGAGTCATACAGACCAATCATTCGCTAATCAGTTTTTCCTGAGAAAAATTTACCTTAAAACGGAGTTTTCCTCTCTCTTCTCTAAGATTGGAAAACTTTATTAGATTTAGACGCAGAGAATTATTCTCGACGAACTCACTGAGTTCGGGAGGTATATACAAATGAGAAGAATAGGTGTATCTAAAGGTATTGTGGCCGCCATAATAATCATAATAGCGATCATAATAGCAGCTGCTCTGTCCTACAAACCCACCGCCCCCAGCAAACCCACCGCCCCCCCCAAAAAAAAGCCACCCGTAACCTTGACTCTTCCAATGAAGAGCGATATAGTAGCACTTAACCCACTAAACCCTAACACAAATACCGTCTGGAATGTCTACGTCTTCTGGCTAGTTGATCCATCTCTCCCTCTTATCACTCTAAAGTCAGATTGGTCTGACTTCACGGGATGGGCTGCTAAGAGTTGGGAGATCTCTGCTGAGAACGGAAGAACGGTGTTCACAGTTCATCTGAGGCAGGGCATGAAGTGGTCGGATGGCAAACCCATAACTGCAGATGATCTGATCTTCTCCTTGAATTATGTAATAGAGAAGGACCTCGCTCCTACCTGGAAGGAAATGTTCGATAAAGCCGTTAAGGTGGATGATCTTACAGTGAAAATCTACCTGAAGGATCAGTATCCGCTCGCTTACTTCTGGAGCTATATACCCAGTATAATACCCAAACAGGTATATGAGAACGTCAAGGATCCGGTGCACTGGGAGCCAAAGATCTCTGAGTACGTAGGAGCCGGCCCGTACAAGCTTGTCAAGTGGGTCAAGGGGCAGTACGTTGAGCTCGAAAAGAAGGACAGCTGGTGGGGCACCAGCATCTGGAATGGTCCTCTAGTGGATAAAATAATCCTTAGAGTCATAAAGACTGATGACGCCATACTCTTGGCCCTCAAGAAGAAGGACGTAGCCGCTGATACTTGGTACGTACCGCCTACAAGCCTCGTGATGGTAAATTCGCTTCCGTACATAAAGGTCATAACAAAGGCCGATCCTGGCTTCTACTACTTAGCGTTCAACCTCAGAAAGAAGCCCATGTCCGATCTAGCATTCAGAAAAGCTATAGCGTACTGTACTCCTAAGGAGGAGATCGTGAAGACCTTGCTGCTTGGTCAGGCGTATCCGATGCCTGCTGCTCCCATATCTGAGTTCTACGCTGAACATGGATATCTCGCGCCCAACTTGCCCAAGTACGAGTTCAATCTGACGAAAGCTAAGGAGGTTCTTGAGGAAGCCGGATACAAGGACGTCAATGGCGACGGTTGGCTCGAGATGCCGGATGGAAGCCCAATAAAAGTGACCATACTCACCCCAAGCTACGACCCGATAAGAGTCAGGGCTGGTGAGATGATAGCTGCTAATGCCAAGAAAGTTGGTCTAAACGTTGAGTCCAGGGCTGTCGACTTTAATACAATAGTTGAGGATGTGTGGCCTTCAAGCGGAGAGCCTACTTTCGATATGTACATACTTGGCTGGGGAGTCACTGACCTAGAACCATTCTATCTGAGAGATTTCTTCCACAGCTCTCAGGACGTCGTAGTAACTCATGGGATGGGTCTCAACTCGCCAGGCTATAACAACTCCAAGTTCGATGAGGTGATCGATGCAGCGGTCAAGACCATTGACAAGAACAAGAGGAAGCAGCTATTCTACGAAGCAGAGAAATACCTGGCTGGGGATCTACCGTACGTGCCACTCTACTCTAGGGCTGCTAACTATGCTTACAACATAGAGGACTGGGCTGGATGGTGTGCTGAGTGGCAGAACGGTCCTGCCTCCTGGGACAACATCTGGACGTTTTTACACATACACAAAGCGACATAACCCCCCTCCAATCTTTTTTATCGAAGATCAGTTGGGCCCATTGTTACAATAATAAGAGGAAAGTTCCGAACGAAAAATCATGTTTTTTTTTCTCAAGGAAATCTATTCACACATGCCCTCTCGGGTTAAGTTTTTACTCAGAGCTCGATCGGGGGTTTCATGAGAGGAGATCGGAGGGTAATTGATGGGACTGGCTAGATATGCTATCAAGAGGGCGGTCCATTCTCTAGCCCTCGTCTTCTTCGTTGTCTCTCTGGATTTTGTGCTCTTCCGCTGCATGCCTGGAAATCCCATAGCGAGGCTGTTAGATCCGAGAATGAAACCTGAGATGAAGGCATATCTGATGCATCTATTTGGTCTGGACAGACCTTTGTGGGAGCAGTACCTTCTCTACATAAAGAACTTGATGACTGGAAATATGGGTTATAGCTTCATAACCCTGAGACCAGTCTCTGAGATGATAATGGACAGACTTCCTTGGACACTAGCCTTGATGGTTCCCTCTGTGGTTTTTTCCCTTATAATAGGGACGCTCATAGGGGTGTATGCCTCTTGGAGAAGGGGAGGGCTCGTAGATGTGACCACCACCATAGTAACAATGGTATTCTACGCCATGCCCGTGTTCTGGCTGGGCGGACTTCTCATGCTCTATTTCGCCGTGTATCTAGGATGGTTTCCGATAGCAGGTGCAGTAACTCCCGGGGCAACATATAATTCCATATTTGATGAGATAACAGACGTCGTGTGGCATGCAACCTTACCGATGCTCGCCTTAACTCTCATAACCGTGGCCTACAACTTCATGCTTACCAGGGATGTCATGCTTGATGCTGTCTCCCAGGACTTCATCCTAACAGCCAAGGCCAAGGGGATCTCAGAGGGAAAGATCATGTTCAAACACGCGTTCAGAAACGCTTTGCTGCCAATAGTTACTAACGCTGTTCTGTCTCTAGCTGGAACAATAAGTGGAGCAATTCTCACGGAAACGGTGTTCAGCTGGCCTGGCCTCGGAACCTTGACATACCAAGCCATAGAAGCGCAGGACTATCCTCTCCTTCAAGGGCTCTTCTTCATTTATACGGTTGTCACCATAATTGCAATATACTTCCTCGATCTAACATATGGATTTATTGATCCTAGAATAAGAAGGTGATGTTCTTGGACAGAAGAAAGCTAAAACTTTGGGAGAAGGAGGCAAAGGAATTTTGGGATTCCTTTAGGCAGTATAAGCTAGGCCTACTCGGACTGGGCATCCTCCTGCTCTTCATATTCATTGCCGTTTTTGCACCTTATGTAGCTTCCTATCCGATATCTCTAACGAACGTGAACCCCTCTGAGGTCCTGAGACCACCTTCATGGAAGCATCCTCTAGGCACTGATGAACTTGGAAGGGATATGCTGAGCTTGGTGATCTACGGAAGCAGGGCTTCTCTCTTGGTGGGCTTCATGGCTACCGTAATAATAATAGTCATAGGAACTCTTCTGGGACTGCTCTCAGGATATGTGGGAGGGCTTGTCGATGATGCAATCATGTGGGTGACTAACGCTCTGTACGTCCTTCCCTTCCTGGTCCTATGCATAGTGTTCGCTGCCGTCCTGGGCCCTTCTATATGGAACATAATCTTGGTCTTGGGCATGCTCGGATGGACCGGCACGGCTCTGCTTGTGAGATCTCAGACCCTATCAGTTAAAGAGGAGCAGTATGTGGAGGCGGCCAAGGTCATGGGAGCTGGAAGGCTACACATAATCTTCAAACATATTCTTCCTAATGTAATGCCTCTTGTCTTTGTTCAGGCAGCCTTCAGCATAGCTAATGCCATACTGGTCGAGGCGGGACTGAGCTTTCTCGGACTGGGGGATCCCAACTGGATGAGCTGGGGGGAAATTCTCTATTATGCTGAACAGTTCGGCGCATTCTCGGGTGGCTACTGGTGGTATGTAGTGCCTCCTGGGTTGATAATAACTGTGGTGTGCACCGCAGTTCTGTTCGTCAATCATGCTCTTGACGAGATAGTCAATCCAAGGCTCAGAAAGAGGTGAATGATATGGTTCTACTCAAGGTAAACGACCTTAAGGTTTACTATGAGACTAAGAAAGGATATGTTAAAGCCGTGGATGGCATTTCATTTGAACTCGAGAAGGGAGAAGTCCTGGGACTCGCCGGTGAGAGCGGCTGTGGAAAGACCACCACAGCATATGCCATAACGAGGTTATTGCCATATAATGGTAAAATACTCAGTGGTCAAATAATCTTTGATGGCAAGGATCTGGTGAAGCTGGGTGAGAAAGAACTAAAGGATGTGAGGTGGAAGAGGATCTCCATGATCTTTCAGGGGGCTATGAATGCTCTGAACCCGATGTTCACAGTGGGGGATCAGATAGCAGAGGCCATATTGACTCACACAGATATGTCCAAGAGGGAGGCTCTTGAGCTTGCTAGCAAACTGCTTGAGGAAGTTGGTATAGAGAGCAGCAGGATCAAGAGCTATCCTTTCGAACTTTCCGGAGGTATGAAGCAAAGAGTTATCATAGCAATGGCCATGGCTCTGAATCCAGATCTGGTGATCGCTGACGAACCCACAACCGCTTTGGATGTGGTTGTTCAGGCTCAGATTCTAAACCTCATGAGAACTCTACAGAAAAGAAGGGGTATGGCTCTAATACTGATATCCCACGATTTGGGAGTTATAGCTGAACTCTCAAATCTCATAGGCATCTTTTATGCTGGTAAAATATTGGAGCTTGGCGATCTCAACAGGATATTGACGGAACCAAAACACCCATACACCCAAGGACTTCTTGCAGCTTTTCCAAACTTAAGAGGGCCTAAGAGAAGACTTTACAGTATAGGGGGTACTCCACCAAATCTACTTAATCCACCGCCAGGTTGCCGCTTCCACCCTAGGTGCCCCTATGCCAAGGAGATCTGCAGGGAGAAGGAACCTGAGATGAGGTATGTGAACGGCAGGTACGTTGCCTGCCATCTGTATTGAGGGGGGCGGTCCAATGGCTGTTGAATCCTCCCACAATCTGGTAGAGGTCAAGAACCTTAAGGTGTACTTTCCGGTCAGGGGAGGGCTCTTCAGGAGGAAAAAGCTTTATGTTAGAGCTGTTGATGGGGTCTCCTTTAGCATAGGGAAGAAAGAAATCTTCGGGCTAGCTGGTGAGAGCGGCTCCGGAAAGACAACGATAGGAAGAGCTCTCCTGAGGGTTGTGGACATAACAGAAGGGGAGATCCTTTTTGATGGCAAGGATCTGGTGAAGATGGACGAGAAGGAACTAAGAAAATTAAGGCCAAAAATGCAGATGATATTTCAAGACCCATATTCTGCTTTGAATCCAAGAATGACCGTGTATGACATAGTTGCCGAACCGCTCAGGGTTCATGGCTATGAGGACGTTGACCTCAGGGTTGAGAAGGCGCTCAGAGAGGTCGGACTTAGTGTTGAGGAGTTCGGCTTTAGATTCCCTCATGAGCTTTCCGGAGGTCAGAGGCAGAGAGTGGCCATAGCAAGGGTGCTGGTTCTGGAACCTGACTTCATAGTGGCCGATGAGCCCACCTCCATGCTCGATGTCTCCGTGAGATCTGGGATATTGGAGCTTCTCTTGGATCTCAGGGACAAAGAGGACGTCACTTATCTATTCATAACACATGATCTGGCCCTAGCCCGCTATGTGACTGATAGATTGGCGGTGATGTACCTGGGGAAGTTTATGGAGGTTGGTTCAACTGAAGAGGTGATAAGCAACCCGATGCATCCTTATACCCAAGCTCTGATAAGCAGCTTTCCTGAACCAAGTCCAGAGCTCAAGAAAGAGAGGAGAATAATTCTCAAAGGGGAGATACCCAGCCCGATAAACATACCGCCAGGTTGCCGCTTCCACCCTAGGTGCCCCTATGCCAAGGAGATCTGCAGGGAGAAGGAACCTGAGATGACAGAAGTAAGTTCTGGACATCTAACTGCCTGTCACATGGTTTCTCGGAAGTGAAGGCCTCAACCTTCTCTCCCTTTCTCTCTATATTCTGCTTTCTGTTTGCTTCCTCATAGTTGCATTACTCTTTAGGAAACAGCACTATTGTATTGTTCCTGGATATGCTGACACCAACACCTTCGCTAAAGGTTTTTCCATCTATTCTGACCATTATATGTCCTATTCCCGATTCCTCGAAGATCCTGCAATTCTTTATTGTGACAAGAACGCATATATAGTTCTCCGCTCTTCTGGAAAGGGTGAAGAGCTGGACGGTTTTCTCAATTCCGATATCTGGTATCTTCACTGTGGTTGTGGTCTTTGTCCTGTTCACCTTCCAGGAGTAGTACGCCTTTCTTATGGCCTCTCCCAACTTCTCGGCTAGCCCACCCTTTATATTCCATTTATATGAATAGTAGTCACAATCAGGCATCCTCAGGATGGCCAGCCACGTAACGAAAAAGCATCCTAGAATGAAAAACATGAAAATCAGAGAACTGATAAACCTCCTCAAAGTTCAGACACCTCTCTCTTGAGCACTTCAGTCATGAGATCTATGTCTTCTCTACTCAACTTCCCGTAGGATATTCTAAACCACTCAGCATCAGCCTTGAAGTTCTCTCCTGGAACCACTCCGACTACAACATCCCCTCTGCTCAACAAGGACTTCGTCAGCTCGTTCGAGTCCTTCACCTTATCATGGGTCATGAATAAGTATATTGCTCCTCTCGGTTCAGGGAACCTGAACCCGATCTCGGAGAGCCTCTCCACTAGGGCATCTCTCTTAAGCTTGTAGTTGTATCTGACTGACTCTAGGTAGTCAGAGGTACAAGCGTAGATGAGGTACATCAAGAGAAGCTGTGACACCTCTGAAATTCCAGTGGATGTTATGTAAACAGCTCTTGAGAGCCTCTCCAGATCCAGAGCCTCCCAGTACACGTATCCGAGCCTTAGGCCGGGAACAGCGAACACCTTGCTAAATGTGTCGATGATAACATCACCGACCAGCTCAGGCCTCTCCTCATAGTATATCTGCGAGTAGGCAGAATCGTTTATCAGAAGAACTCCCCTATCTTTGAGTTTTTCCCACAGATCTACAAGCTCATCACTCGATGGATAATATCCCGTTGGATTATTTGGATAATTTATGAGCACAGCCCTTGTCTTTGGGGTCAAAGCTTCCAGCACACCCCTAATTCCTTTCAGCGGATCGTAGGTCCTGAAGCGGATCTCGATGAAGTCCGAGTAGTAGTAATACGGAGGAAATCCTGGAGCCGGTAGCAGGATCTCGCTTCCTTTAAGAGCTAATAGAACAGTAGTCAGACCATGTGTGCCTCCATTCGTCAAAAAAATCCTGTCTACTTCTAGTTTTCTTCCTGAAAACCTCTCAATGTACTCTGCCACTCTTTCCCGAACACTTGCCATCCCCTGATATGGTAAATAATCGAGACCGACGTCCCAGATCCTTCTCAGAGCTGTTGAGATGGGCATGGGGGGAGGATGAGAAGGAGCTCCTATGTGAGCATCCACAACCCTTAAGCCTTCGCTCTTTCTCTCTCTGCATATGTTGTAGACATCCCTAATTGTGAGAATCTCTCTCCTCAATTAGAACATCTCCCTTAGAGCTGGTCTGCTTCTACTAAAAATTTCTCCAATTAGATCTCCACTTAAAGAGCTTCTCATGTCTAATAGGGAACCCTCCTTCATGTAGGAGGGAAACTTAATATTTTAGTACCGATATGTAGTTGTAAAAGGATTAAACGCTAGGAGGTTACTGGTCTTGGATCTAGATGATTTAGCTAGAGCCTTTAGGGAGGAGCTAAGAGATCTGGGTGTTGATGACCCCGATAGAATAACCAATGCCTTGTTAGGAGCTATCCTGATAACACAACTCTTCTCCGATGAAAATAGCAATTCTAAAGCGAAAAGAAGGCGTAAAAGATCTAGCAGGCTTGTTAGCAGGAGGAAAGTAGTTCACTAATTTCAGATGAGGATGAAGTACTCCACCTCAAGTCCTCCTCTCTTAGCTAGGGTCATCAGATCATTTAGCGTTCTTGAGGACATCATTGAAATAAACAAGACCTTTTTCTCGCCTAAAAAGACCATAAAATCTCCTTTAGTTGGATCCCATGGCTCAAAGGAGTGCTCTGACTTCTTTATCAGGGGTATAAGTTTTCTGATCTTCCTTTCCTTTGGCAACCCGCCAACAACGATGGCCCTGATCTTGTTGCTCATAGGGTCTCTTGGAGGAACATGACCGGCCCAGGGAACAGCTACGAACTCGAGCCCTGAGGAGTTACCGATCAAGGTTCCTCTGACAATGCTCCAGGAGACTTCTCCTGCAAGATGCTCAACGAACTCCTTGATGTGGAAGCTCTCCCTGATTTTCAGCTCCGAGATGATCTCTCTTACTTCTTTTTCCACTGCCTGATTGAGTATCAGTCCACTCAAGACTCCCTCTATATGAGCCTTTCCAAGGAATTTGCTCAGATCCTTTCCGAAGAAAGACTCGAATAGAAGCCTTTCCTTGGATTTAGGATGTTCCAACCATATTCCTGGTCCCCAAGCAGCTAAATCGACCACGGACATGAGCCACTTGGTACCGGCTAGCTCCCTCAACATGAGAGATCTCAGGTCCTTCGGGACCAGGCCTAGGGATTCAGCATCCAGATTCTCAGATATTAGCCCCGCGTAGGAGGGGACGTAGATAAATGACCATTTTGGGTCCAGCGGAAGTACAGCAAGAGATTGAAAGGCAGGCTCTAAGCGAAGTCCACTCCAAGGATGGAGAAGAGGCTCGAGCTCCTCCCTATGAACCTGACCATTCAGGCAATATCTTCTGATCTCCATGGAGAGTGCACAAACGCTAGCCATAGCCTGCTCTCCTAATTCCTCAAGAGCTTCACAGATTATCTCTGAGGCTTTCTCAGGCCTGTTCTCCACCAAGTTTTTTGCTTCAAGAATTCTTCCCTCAGTGATGTCGTTTCTCTCCAAGGAAATTCCAATCCTTTTCATAGCCTTGAGGGCACCTCCTCCTCCTTTGAGAAATGCATATACCGCTAGAAGGCTGAGATCTGCCACAAGAACTTCTTATTCGAGGGGGGTATAAAAAATGTCAGTCTGACCATACCTTCCTCAAAACATCGGCTTGAACCTTTTCGATAGGCGGCTCATCAGAAAGTTGCAGAACTTGGAGGAACTCGCAGATATGAAAGAAAAGCATCCCCTAACATCTCTGACGTCTGGATCCCTATCAACTACCACAAAACCTCCTGCCTCCTCGACCAATAAAAACCCAGCAGCGACGTCGAAGGGTCTGACGTAACCCATATCCATGACAGCGTGCATAAGTCCTCTGGACAAGTAGGCGAGACCCATAGATATACAGCCGTAGTCCCGAGTGGATAGGTGACTTATTCCTAAGATCTCCTTCAGGTCATGGACCCCACCCCGACAGGGAGCATAGATGACCGCTATGTCATCGCTGGGCTCCTCAACATGGATTCTCCTTCCGTTAAGGAAAGCTCCCTCGTTGCGCACAGCAAGATACTCCTCATCCTGAAAAAGATTCAGGATAACTCCTTCCCTCACAGAAGATAATCTGTAATTCTCCGTCAGAGCTACGGATACCGAAGCTATTGGTATTCCTAGATCAGCGTTGACGCTTCCATCGACAGGATCTATCAAGAGGTATGGAGGACCATCACCAATGGATCCCAGTTCCTCAGTGATGATTCCTAGGGTCCAATTTCTCTCTTCGGCGATCCTCCTGATCACGTCGTCCGCCATGACATCAACTTCTCTCATCAGATCCCCACTGGCACAGATCTTTCCGACAATAGACTTCTTACCGAGGTGCGGTCTCACGATCCTCTTTATCTCATGAGCAAGAGATCTCAGATCGTCAAGAGATGGAATCATCTGATTTTCTATTGAACCAACGTTTAAAACATTTTTCCGAACCCGATCTCCTACATACAATACTCTCTTTGAACAGAATCCAAGGCACCATAGCTCGCTTGGAACCTGGGGCGAATCTCCTTTCGGATGAGTTTCCTCAACAATTATGAGCGAACAGGATTGAATGGGAATGTTAAAATAACGAGAAGGCTTTCTTCTCCCTTGGTGTCCTGATGGAGATAATGGTCCGCGTAACGGGCATATCTGCCGAGAGACTCGTTGATCCGCATGCAGATCTTCCCAAAGATCTCAGGATAACGGTCAACGTAAACGTTCAGAGGTTTCCAAAAAACGGTGATGTTAGGACTTCGACCTTCGTTATGGACGTGTCCTATGTTCCCCCGATAGCTAGAGTGATTGTCAGAGGAAACGTGTACGTGAGAGGCGGGAAGCCAGAACTCAAGAAACTGGACGGTAATACTCCTCCTGCTGAAGTGATGCAGACAGTGACCACAGTCGCTCTTACGGAGGTGTTCATAGTTTGCAGATCTATAGGAGTTCCGCCCCCAATACCCCCCCTAGTTCCATCGAAACAGGAGGGGAAGGTGGAGGATCTGGATTACTCCGCCTGAAAGGCGGTTTTGATCTCCACGTCCACACAGTGTATTCGAAGGACGCCTTCATAAGACCCAAGGATCTCATTAAGAGGGCTTTTCTATTAGGCTTGAGAGGCGTGGCGATCACAGATCACAACGAGATCAAGGGTGCTCTCGAGTCTATGGAGCTCGCCAAGGAACTCGATCTCAAGATTATACCCGGGGAGGAAGTAAGAACTACTCACGGGGATCTCCTGATCTACAACATAGAGGAGAGAGTAGACTCAGGGATGTCCATTGAGGAAACCATTGAGGTGGCCAGGGAGCTGGGGGGGACCGTGGTGATACCTCATCCCTTTGACTCCCTTAGGAGAGAAGCACTCGGAAGAGAGGCCTACAGATGTGTTAAAATGGTCGATGCCGTGGAAGTCGTGAACGGAAGGTCCTTGTCCAGGGACAACAAGAAAGCGTGCCTATTAGCCCAAGAGTTCAACAAGCCGGGCATAGGCGGAAGTGATGCTCATCTCTTGCGAGAGCTCGGCAGGGTGAGGACATTTCTCAATGAGGATGATCTACTTCAGCCTATTAAAATAGAGATGAACAGGCCTCCTACCTTTCTGTTGGACATCTTCCTGTCCTTCGTCAAGAAGATCACCTGACCTTTTTAACAAACTAATCCAGAGAGTGACCAGGGTGGTCATTCATGAAAACCGTTGGACTCAGGAGGGTGCATGTGGTCAGACTTGAGGAAGGAAATGAGCTCATGAGCGAGTTGGAGGGAGTTGCCAACTCCTTGGACATAAGAGGTGCTCTCGTTAATGGCATGGGGGAGTGGACAGAGCTAAAGTGGCGGTGTTCGACCCTGAGATGGGAGAATACATAGTCCGAGAGGTCATGGGATTTCACGAGATGGCCTCCATGATGGGGAATATCTCCAGAAAAACTGATGGGACAATCTCTCTTCACATACACGTTATTCTAGGATCTGAAGAGGAGATCGTCGCCGGACATCTAGTTGAAGCTTGGATCAGAGGGACGGCAGAGCTGTTCATACTGGAATTCGACGGTGAGCTAAGGAGAACGCTGAAAAAGGGAGAATTAACTCTGCTTAATGTCTGAGTTCGACTTTAGATCCTCTAGGACAGATTTCACGGCCTCAACGAGATTCATCAACTCATTAAATATCTCTTCTCTTTTCGGCAGAACCCTCTCACACTCCTCTGCTAAAACAGATAAATTCAAGTTCACCGGCGTTATGGAAATGGCCCGTTCAACAGCCAAAGCGTAATAGTCAGTTCCTTTCATGTCGTCGGTCACGCTGAGGGGGTTGCTTCCTATCCAGTAGTAGGGCTTGCCTCTGGGATCCATCCTCTCCAAGATATAGTTCTCAAACTTCATCCTCGCCATTCTGGTTATCTTCACCTGAGTATCGGAGGATATCCTTATAGGGAAGTTTACGTTGAGCAGATCAGCTCCCTCAGGAAGCCCTTTCCTCTCTAAGATCCAGTTTACAATCTCTGCGGCTACCCTTGCCTGGTTCCTAAACTTATCAGCCGGTCTTGGCTCCTCCTCTTGAGAGATCTCAACGCTGAATGCTGCTGAGGGGATTCCGAGTAGAGCTCCCTGTATTGCGGCTGCTATCGTTCCGCTGGTAAATAGGTTGTCCACTGTTATGTTATCCCCCACATTTATTCCGGAAGCGACGACCTCCGGCTTGTCCTCCATTATGTAACGCAGGGCGAAGGTGACCGTGTCACCAGGAGTCCCGCTTATTAAGTAAGCAACTCTATATCCGTGCTTTCTGATCTTAGTCGGTATCTTCCACACCCTCAATGGCTTGTGAATGGTTATTCCCTTACCGGCAGCACTCATCTCTTTCTCCGGAACAACAGCACAGACATCTATGTCTCCTCTGTCAAGAAGAGCTTCCCAAAATGCTCTGAACGGAGCTGAATGTATTCCATCATCGTTTGTCAGGAGCATGTTCTTCATGACAGTCCCACAAGTTCTCCTCGAGATAGTTTATAATCTCCACGTTCTCGGGTTTCTGATATGAAGGGAGGCAGCGATCTGGATGATACCCATATCAAAACCCTTTCTCGGAGAGGAGGAGGTAGAAGCTGTTGCTGAGGTCCTGCGGAGCGGAGTGCTTGCTCAATCGAGCAGAGTAAGGGAGTTCGAAAGGGAGTTCGCTAGATTTATCGGCGTCAAATATGCGATCGCTGTATCGAGTGGGACCGCTGCCCTCCACGTTGCCCTGATATCGGTGGGTGTTCGTCCAGGCGACAGGGTCATCACGACCCCTCTCACCTTCTTCGCCACCACCTCCTCCATACTCCTGTGCGGTGGCGTTCCAGTGTATGTGGACGTTGATGAGAAGACCATGAACATGAGTCCGAGGATTCTAAGGAGGACCCGTAGTGAGGCTAAAGTCATTCTACCTGTTCACCTTCATGGACACCCAGTGGACATGGATCCCATACTCAAGATCTCAAAGGAAGCTGGATTTATTGTCTTGGAAGATGCCGCTCAAGCACATGGAGCTGAGTACAAGGGCAGAAAAGTGGGCTCTCTTGGTGATGCTGCTATTTTCAGCTTCTATCCCACGAAAAACATGACGACCATAGAGGGAGGCGTGATAGTGACAAACGATGACGAGATAGCTGAGAGGGCCAGGGTGATAAGAGATCAGGGACAGACCAAAAAGTACCTACATGAGTATCTCGGCTTTAACTACAGAATGACTGAGGTGAGTGCTGCTGTGGGACTGGTCCAGCTCAAGAAGCTCGATAGAATGAATCGGAGAAGGGAGAATATAGCAAGAACCTATATGGAGGAGCTTGATCTCGATGAAGTGGAACTGCCCTATGTCGCGCCCTGGGCCAAGCATGCTTGGCATCTCTTTCCCCTGAGGACCTCCGCTGGTAAGAGGGATCTCCTTGTGGAAAAGCTGAACTCCATGGGCGTGATGGCCAGGCCCATCTATCCAATGCCTGTTCACAGGCAGCCCATCATGACCAGGCTCTCCGATCCGGAGAAGAACTTCCTGTACTCTCTGTTCCCGAAAGACCTTAGATTTGATGAAACTCCTGTGGCTGAGAGGCTGACGAGAGAAGTCTTCTACATACCGATACATCCTGCGATGAGCGATGATGATGTCAACACGGTCGTGAGGGCTGTCAAGGGAGCTGTGAGGGAAGTCAGGAACTGACCTCAAGGATCGCTCTGATGAACCCCATGTACGTGGGATTAGGTCTACCCGGTCTGGACTTGTACTCTGGATGGAACTGGACTCCGACGAAGAAGGGATGCCTCTCTACCTCAAAGGCATTTACTATTTTTCCGCTCCTGTCCGTGGCGCATATCGCATATCCCTGGCTTCTCATGATCTCAGCATACTCCCTCACTATGTGATACCGATGCCTAAACCTCTCTTTGACGACCTTGCACCCGTAAGCTCTGCGCAAAGAGCTTCCATCCACCAACACCACCTCATGCGATCCGAGCCTCATGGTCCCTCCAAGTCTCTTGATCCTCCTCTGTTCGGGCAATAGATCAACGACGGGATACGGTGTTTCTGGATCAAGTTCAGTGCTATTTGCTTCATCCCATCCCATCCTATTCCTGGCGAAGGAGATCGTCATGAGCTGGGCTCCAAAGCATACCCCCAGAGTTGGGGTCCCTGACTCGAACGCTCTCCAGGAGGCCTCTATCATGTTTTCGGTACCCCTTCTTCCGAAGCCCGGAGCCACTAGAAGACCATCAATTTCAGGAAGCCTTGAGGTCTCAATGGCATCTACCTTGACCACATCAAGACCACATTCGAGCTCTCCAGCAGCATGTCTTAAAGCCTCTATTATGCTTATGTGAACATCCTTCATCCTCCAATACTTGCTGAGTATCCCTATCCTTAATTTGCTTTCAGAATCGAACTTGGAGACTGTTCTTACCCAATCCTTCAGAAGAGGTTTTCTTCTCGGCAGATTAAAACGTTTCTCTAGGAACTGACCGAGACCCTCTCTCTCAAGGGTTATTGGGACCATATAAACGTTATTTTGGTTAGGAGAACAAAAAACAGATCTTTCAGGTACACCAGAATAGAGAGAAAGTTTTCTTATCACACTGTCCGATACGAACTCCTCGCTTCTGATGACTATGGCGTCGGGTGGTATTCCCGCACCGCTGGCTATTCTTATGAACATCTGAGCAGGCTTGGTCTTGTGTTCGCCCGTGGTCCTCAGGAAGGGGATGTAGCTTACGTGTATGTGAACACACCCTCCTGGGTTCTCACTTCTTATCTGTCTCAGCGCCTCCACGAAAGCCTCCGCCTCGTAATCACCTACGGTCCCACCGAGCTCAACTATTAGAAAATCAGCCCTCTCTCTCTCAGCTGAAAGGTAGATTCTCCTCTTGATCTCATCCACGACATGGGGAATCAACCTGACAGTCTGTCCTAGGTACCTTCCCTCTCTCTCCCCAAGTATTACCTGAAGCATGACCTGACCACTCGTCACGTTGTTCGAGGGGTGCATGTTCCTGTCCAAGAACCTCTCGTAATGTCCGAAGTCTTCATCTATTTCAGCTATCTTGAAGTAGATCCCATCATAAGGAGAGAACTCCCAGACCTCTTCCGTGACGAAGATCTCCCCGTGCTCCACAGGGTTCATTGTTCCCGGGTCAGGATTGAGATAGGGGTCCAACTTAACCATCGAGACCTTGTAGCCTCTAGATTGAAGTATCTTTCCGACGGAAGCAGCGACAATTCCCTTCCCGAGTCCGCTGACCACTCCTCCAGTGATGAACACGAAGAAGGTTCGCATACATAAATCCAGAGGAACCTCCTGATAAACCTTTATCAGCTTAGGATGAGAGATCCTCCTAACCGGTGGTTGAATTGAACGCAAAAGTGGTCTTCGTCGTGGTGTTTGTGATTCTGCTCCTAGCAGGCAGCGCTGTCCTGATGATACCATCGTTCGGAGGTTATAACCCCAAGAAATGGCCCGTTCCATTGAGTGGAACTCCAGATCGAGTTCTCAAAAAGCTGAACAGCACCCTCAAACTGAACACAGTTCCCGTTAGCACTACAATAGAGAAAGTTCCCCTTCCGACTGGCTCGGAGGCTCTGGGATTCATGGCCGAGTACGACAACAAGACTCAGATCATAGGCATCGTGGCTAAGTTGAACATCTCAGCCAAGAACCTTGCTCAGCAGGTGATCGGTCTTTACGATGAACACAAAGACAAGTTTTCCTCCTTCAGATATTCTCTTGGAACAAACAACGGTTTTGCAGAGGCTACTGCGGAGAACCTAGTCTTCAATCTGTGGTACAAGGGCGACTGGCTGATCGAGGTTCTGTGCTACGGAGAAGATCCTGGGGAAGCAATGAGTTACTTTAAGCAGAGCCTCTACAGGGTGATCAACGGATGAAAATAGCCGGTTGGGGTGAGATAAAGAGGGCTCTCGACGAGGTGAGCATCCTACTTGAGGTCGTAGATGCCAGATTTCCCCCAGTCACGAGGAGTGAAAAGCTGGAGGATCTGGCTAGAAAAAGAGGGAAATCTCTTGTTATAGCAATGAACAAGGCTGATCTGGTGCCAAGAAATGTGTTATGGAGATGGAAAAAGGAGGTGGAGAAAGAGAGGATACCTACCTTCCCTGTGAGCGCTAGAAAAAGACTTGGAACTCTAATGCTCAGAAGAGGGCTTAAAAAATGTGCTCCAGAACTTCCAGCCAAGGTCCTCATTGCTGGCTACCCGAAGGTCGGGAAGAGCTCAATAATAAACGTGCTTAAGGGGCGTCACTCAGCATCCACAAGCTCAGTTCCTGGAAGTCCAGGCTACACGAAGGGTTACACTCTGTACAGAATAGACAGAAATCTCTACATACTGGATTCACCAGGAATACTTCCTGTGGGCGGCTCCCCTCTTGAGAGAATCCTCAGGGGTGCCGAACTCAGTTATCTAAAAAATCCAATAGAAGCAGCTCTAGCACTCATATCGACCGCATTGGAGTTCGATCCAAACGTCATGGAGAGGACTTATGGGATAGAAGGCAGAAATCCAACCAATATGCTCGAAGAACTTGCATTGAAGAGAGGACTTACCTTTAAGTCCACAAAAGAGATTAACATATCTGAGGCAGCTAAAAAGCTCATATCCGATTTCTACAGAGGGAAGTTCAGCTTCTTCATGATCCCTCAGAAGAGGATATACGACGCGAGTCCCTAGAGATCTCAGGGCAGCGAACGAGAGCTTTAAATTTCTCAAATTCTCTAACATTCTTGGTGCCCTTCTTGTCGATAGAGATTGTGGAGATAACTCCAGAGGAGAGGTGTGAGACCCTCCTATTTGGATTTCCTGGCGTGGGTCTGGTTGGAGTGATATCAACAGACCACATAATAAAAGCAGCTAGCCTCAAGAGGACCGCCAAAGTTGACTCCAGGGAGTTCCCTCCCATAGTGCGTGTCGTGAACGGAATGGCCGCTGAGCCCATATCCATTTATTCGGGTTCTGGCCTTTACGTCATGAAAGGCGATGTGGCTCTCCCGCTGCAGAGCACAATGGGCCTCATAACTTTCACACTCGACTGGTTTGTCAAGAAGAAGGGGAAGCTGGCAGTTATGATAGAAGGCATAGCTTCTGAGAACAGACTGAACAAGGAAAAACCCGAGGTCTTCAAGATATACAGTGATGAGGAGGCCAAGGAGCTGGCGATCAATGTGAGTGCCAAACCTCTTCCCGAAGGCTTCGTTTCGGGACATATAGCCTACTTCATAAGGGAAGCGATATACCGAGGGATTCCAGCTGTAGCGGTTCTTGTCGAGTGCTTCCCCGCCTACCCTGATCCAGGAGCAGCTGCTGAGGCGATAGAATCACTAAAACCTGTGATAAATCTGGACATAGATGTGAACCCTCTAATAGAAAGATCTGAGGTCGTGAGACACAAAATGCGCGAGCTCATGAGGCAGGCGATGCAAGTAGTTCAGCAAACTCCAGGCAAAGCTGAAAGTCTATACATAGGGTGAGAACATGACTGAGAGATGGTATATCAGGTATCACAGGACGTACTGGGAGGTTCATCCCGAAGAGGAGGTTGTGGAACCTCTGATGGAGATAAGGGTCTCGGACAAGGAGATCAAAATATGCTTCGACGTTCCAGGAGTCGATAAGAGCTCTCTAGACGTTCAGGCAAGCGATAACTCGATAGTCCTCAGAGCGATCGCTCGTATAGGAGGGAGAACGGTGATATACTTCAAGCACGTGAACCTCCCGATGGAGATAGACCCGGAGAGGGTCAGGGCCAGGTTGACCTCGGGGGTCCTGGAGATCGTGGCGCCTATAAGGCCCAGAGGCTTCAGGAAGGTGAGCGTAGAGTGAGATTCCTCAAGGTGGCCGAGTACTACAGAAAGATCGAGGAAACCTCTGGAAGGCTGGAGATGATATCCCTCCTGAAGAACCTTTTTTTGGAACTCAAGGACTCACCCGAGGACCTCGAAAAAGTAGCTTATCTGACAATAGGGAAGTTAAGGCCTGATTACGAGGGAGTGGAGCTGGGAATAGGAGAAAAACTGGCCTTGAAGGCGATCTCCCTATCTACCGGAATAAAGGAATCAAGGATAAATTCGGAGTACAAGAAATTAGGTGATGTGGGCATCTTGGCGGAATGGGCCGTCAAGAACAGGGCTATAACCCCCTTTGTCATGGAAGAGCTTACCATATCCAGAGTTTACAGGGATCTCCTCAGGATAGCTAAGGCATCTGGGCAGAGCTCTCAGGACGTAAAGATAAGAACATTTGCTGGTCTTTTAAGTGATGCGGAGCCTATAGAGGCTAGATACATAGCTAGAATAGTCATGGGAAAGCTTAGGCTCGGCATTCAAGATATGACCGTGCTGGATGCCTTGGCGGAGGCCTTCCTTGGATCCAGAAGCAGGAGGCTGCTGTTGGAGCAGAAGTACAATATATATCCAGACATAGGCCGCATAGCGCGAGTCGTGGCTGAGGAGGGCGACGCAGGTCTTGGAAAAATAGAGGTAAGATTAGGAGTTCCTATAAGGCCTATGCTGGCTCAGAGGCTCAAATCAGCCAAAGAAATATTGGAAAAGGCCGGTCCTAGGGTAATAGCGGAGTACAAGTATGACGGGGAGAGGATGCAGATACACATTCACAGGGACGGAATGGTGGAGATATTCTCTAGAAGGCTGGAGAATATAACGAACCCGTATCCGGATGTTGCAGAGGCCTTCAGCAGGTATTTCTCCGGGAGGGAGGCTATTTTCGACTCTGAAACAGTCGCTGTGAACCCCAACACTGGGGAGATACTTCCCTTCCAGGAATTGATGCATAGAAGGAGAAAATATGGCATTGAAAAAGCAATGGAGGAGTATCCGACAACAACTTACGTGTTCGATGTCCTGTATCTCGATGGAAGGAGCCTTATAGACGTTCCCTTGGAGGAGAGGAGAAAGATGCTCGAGAAAATCCTTCCAAGAAAACACGACCTGATAAAAGAGGTGACTTATAGAATAGTTGAGGACGAGGAGTCCTTAGAACAATTCTTCGAGGAAGCCGTTGAGTATGGAACCGAGGGGGTTATGGCAAAGGATCCCAGATCCATCTATCAGGCGGGCATCAGGGGATGGAGTTGGATAAAGCTGAAGAGGAGTTACATGAGTAAAATGGTCGAACCCGTCGATTTGGTGGTCGTCGGGGCTTTTGCTGGAAAGGGTAAGAGAGCTGGAACTTACGGCGCCCTGCTTATGGCTGTGTATGATCCCAAGACCGACAGGTATAAGACCGTCTGCAAGATGGGAAGCGGGTTCACCGACGAGGAGCTGGCCTCACTTCCTGAAAGGTTGAAGGAGTACAGGATACAATTCAGGGATCCATCCGTCGAGAGCAAGCTGGAGGCAGATGTCTGGTTGGAACCAGCCATCGTTCTCGAGGTCATAGGTGATGAGATCACACTGAGTCCAGTGCATACATGTGCCTGGGGGGTGGTGAGGAGGAACTCAGGACTGGCCATAAGATTTCCCAGGTTCACAGGGAGGTGGAGAGACGACAAAGGCCCTGAGGATGC
The DNA here is from genome assembly GCA_027491735.1 of Thermoproteota archaeon. Taxonomy (GTDB): domain Archaea; phylum Korarchaeota; class Korarchaeia; order Korarchaeales; family Korarchaeaceae; genus Methanodesulfokora. The sequence continues at coordinate 20,586 of JAOZGP010000020.1, forward strand.
CACAACAGAGGAGGAAATCATATCGATGTACAAAGCCCAGCTGACCAAGGTGGTGGAGGAGAGCTGATATGTCCTCCAATCTGAAAAGGGTTTCACTCCAGAGAAAGATGAACAACAAGGTTCAGTGTTTTGTTTGCCCTAGGAAGTGCGTCATACCTCCCAATTCCTATGGGCTTTGCAGGAGCAAAAAGAACTTAGACGGAACCTTATATGAGGTAAACTACGGACTGGTAAGCTCCGTGGCCTTGGATCCGATAGAAAAGAAACCCTTTTACCATTTCTATCCCGGATCTTGGTCCTACAGCATAGGTACCGTTGGATGTAATCTTAAGTGTGAGCACTGCCAGAATTGGCAGATCTCTCAGGCCGAGCCAGAGAGGTTTCTCTATCTCTCAAAACTCTCCCCTGCAGAGGCAGTCGCTCAGGCTAAACAGATCGGAGCCAGGAGCATTGCCTTCACCTACAACGAACCAACTGTGGTCAGCTTTGAGTGGGTCTTGGAGACAGCTAAGCTAGCGAAGAGAGAAGGAATAAGTCCTCTTAGCGTCACAAATGGCTATATCAGCGAGGAAGCTCTCGAGGAACTCCTCCCCCATCTTGAAGGGGCTAACGTGGATGTTAAGGCCTTCTCAGACGATTTCTATAGAGGCATCTGCAAGGTTCCCTCAATGGAACCAGTTAAGAGGACTGCTGAGGTACTCAAGAAAAGAGGTAAACTCGTGGAGATAACGTATCTCATAATACCAACTCTCAATGACGATGAAGAGGAGATCAGGAAGTTCTCTAGGTGGGTTCTGAATGAGCTAGGGCCCGACGTGCCTGTCCATTTCTCAAGATATCATCCGATGTACAAGATGAGGATAAAAGCCACGCCCCCCGAGACTGTTAGGAGAGCGCGAAAGCTGGCGATAGAGGAGGGACTCAAGTATGTCTACACAGGGAACCTTGTCGGAGATGACGGAGAGAACACCTTCTGTCCCAACTGTGGTAGGGTCGTTGTTAGGAGATACGGCTTCGAAGTTCTGAAGTGCAATCTGACCGAGGGGAACAGATGCAAGTACTGCGGGGAGAAGATCGATATCATCGGGAGATGTGAGATCGAGAGGAGATGGCCCTCTATCGTACTCTAAACCCGCGGTCACTTGCCTTCTTACGATAACCTAACAATGATCAAGTCCTCACCCTCCGAACAACCCTGGTGGGTGATCAAGAGTTTCTATCTAACATGCTTCAGGGTAGCTCCCCTGGAAGTTCAGCAGGACCACTGGCTCTAAAGAGGACTTTGTAAAAATTTTTAAGACCCTTTCAGATCTGATCACGAACTCTTCTTAGGGGGTTCTCTTTACAGGGAATTTTGTGTAATTTTGATGAATTTCAGCCCTATTCCTTGTTTTCTACTGCTGTAATCCTGTAGAGATTGGTCTTCATCGGCTCGTCATTGGCAAGAGCCTCGAAACCTCGAACCCCTTCAGGGGAGCCTCAAACCCCCCACATCCGAAGGTTCAAGATAGCAATAGAATCTCTGTCTTCAACAAGACCACAAGAAAGACACTTCAATAAACCCCCTCTTGGGATATTAACCGACCCCTGCATGCGGGACGAATACGAGAAGAATTTTTGCAGCCTCTTTCAAAGCATAATGCCGCTCCATCCTCACCGCGGTAACGATGTACAGCAACAACATATTTATATACTTTCCACAATTTTATACTATCTTTTATAAAAAATAAAAACAGTTTGAAACGGCGAGAATAGGTCAGATCTTGTATCCGATCTTTCTCAAGAAAGCCTTCCTCTCAGCTATCTCCTCCTCTCCCTCAACTCCCAGCGGAGTACCTCCATCTACAACTCCTATGACTCCTCTCCCATCCCCAACATCCACCACAGCGATCTTAAGAGGGTTAGCTGTGGCAGCGTAGACGCAAGCGACCTCGCTCAAGCTTTTTATTCTGTTGAGAACGTTTATGGGCCAAGCGTCTTTCACTATCACTACAAACACATGTCCGGCCCCTATTCTTCTTGCCCTCTCCACAGCCTCTTTCTCCAGTATATCATCGTTTCCTGCATGTCTTATGAGCCTAGGGCCAGAGGACTCATTGAAGGCTATCCCAAACTTTATACAGGGGCAGGATTCCACTAACGTCTCGTAGAGGTCTTCCACCGTCTTTATAAAATGTGTCTGTCCGATTATTATATTCGTCCCCTCAGGAGGGCTCACGTCGACTATCTCGATCCGATAATTCATACGCATCCCCTCAGGAAGGGGTCGGCATTCAATAAGAAAATTTTCTGAGGTGAGCAGATGTGATTTACGATCTGACCGTAATAGGAGGAGGACCGGCAGGCGCTACAGCTGGATATCTGGCCGCCAAGAAAGGGTTCAACGTCCTCATAATCGAGAAAGAGAAGCTACCCAGACAGAAGTCTTGCGGAGGAGGACTGACCTACAAGGTAGCCTCACTCTTGAAGGAGATCGAGGTGAACATAGACGAACTTCCGGTGGAAAGGACCTTCACCTCGGTTGTGGTATGTGGTCATGGAGAGAGCATTGAGGTCAAGCTGAACCCCTGGATCATAAAGACTGTTAGAAGGGATGTGTTCGATATGGAGCTCGTTAGATTAGCAGAGGGCCAGGGAGCCAGGGTCTTGGAGGCCACAAAAGCATTGGCAACAAACTTGTCCAGCGAGGGCATAAAGGTGATCACCAGATCAGGAGGTGTGATATGCCGAAAGCTGCTCATAGCTGAGGGAGCCAATGTCTTCATATCACGAAAACTGGGACTTAGATCCTTCTGGAGAAAGGAGGACATAGTCTTCGCCATGGAGGGTCATGCAAGAGGAAACTTCAATGAGCTCAAGTTCATAATAGATGCTGCTCCACAGGGATACGGATGGATCTTCCCCGGAAGGGGATACGCCAGCCTCGGGGTTGGATGCATGGGGCATCTCGCTCAGAAGGTGAAACCGGCTTTTCAAGGGCTTGTCAGGAAAAGCAGAGCGGAGCTGATCAGGTGGGGCGCAGCAATACTTCCGCTTGGTGGGAGGAGCAGACCTCTCTCCAAAGGAGATATATATCTCCTCGGGGACTCAGCCGGCCTGATAGATCCTCTCACAGGTGAGGGTATTTATCAGGCGATGAGAAGTGCCGTAGAGGCGGTGATATCGATAGCCAACGGTGGCTCCTATGAAAAGGGAATAAAGCCTCTCCTGGAGGACCTTGCTCTGAGAAGAAGGGCAGCTTCTCTAGTCCTTCCAAGAATGAAGTTCTTCTACAAGCTTATGGTTAACAGCGATGAGGTAGCTAGAAGATTCGCTGAGGCCTGCTCCGGGATGAGGACTTTCAAGGATTTCTGGAGATGGGCTCTCAGACGGGTGTCTAGCGAGGCTGTTAAATATTTGATAAACAAAAATAGATATTGAGAGACGTGAAGAGGCTATACGCGATGAAGGAAGCTTCGAGGCTCTAGGAGTTACCATAAGACAATCCAAAGATAGGATAAAGAAGGAAAAGTTCCTCTCAAAAGGAGTTAGTCGGAGATCTGATTACCATAACTTGCGTTTCGCTGGGAGGTTATGCTGTGTGCGTTTGCATAAGTATGGAGAGGTAGTCTAAGATGCAAAGAAACTCATACAGGATTGTTAGCTATGGAGTTAAGCACGACTACAGCATGAGTGATTTTCTATGTAGTTACAGATGTCTCCTACAGAAGACGATCCTAAGATCTCGGCGACCTCACTCATGGGCTGAGCATGTCTGTTCACGAGCATCAGAAGAGTTGCACTATCAGATCTAGCTCTATCAAGCACCTCTTTAGCGTTTCTCATGACCTCGCCCCCTACTCTTCTAGCTACGACCTCAGCCCCATGTCCTGCCAGCAGGACACCCTCAAACCGATCTCTCGATGGAAGCTTCAACAAGAAATCGCAGAAGACTGAGGTTCTGTCCCTTCTATCCCTTCTAAATTGACAGAAGAGCAGAAAGCGATCGTTATATTTCCTCAAGAGATACCTGATGACGAGACAGGCACTGTCAGGATCGTTTATCTTCGATCCATCGAAGAATCTCACACCTTTGGACTCCCTGATGCTGAACATACTCTCAATGTATTCGTTCAGCAGCTTAAATCTTTCCCCATGGACATCTCCAAGCAAATGCTCAGATAAGAATCTCGTCAGGCTCAACAGCTCAGATGCTGGAGGATCACTCGAGGATCGAACCACTCTGAACTCACCTCCTCTTCTCTCAACGTGCCTCCTGATTATCTCATTCAATCTGTCATCGTGCTCTCCGCTTAGTACCATACTAACTCCTTTCTGAATAGATCTTCCGAAACAATCAGCTATATGTTCTCTCCTTTCTCCCAAAAACTCTGTGTGATCTCTCCTTATGTTTGTGATCACCACGATATCTGGTCTGACGATTCTATTGAATATCCTCATCGTGTAAGGTGTTATCGTTTGGTTCTCTAGTATAATGAAATCCGCTTTCTCGGAGAGAAGTGGAAGATTCTCGAGGATCCTCTGTCTAGGCCTCATGCGGATTGGGATCTCTGCTCCATTCCTTATGATGACTGCTTTCTCTCCGGTCACCTTGGACAAGACCTTATATTTAGTCGACAACATAAAGCTGAGCATCCTGATCAGCGTGGACTTTCCTCTAGTTCCCGAAACCACTATCCTCAAATGAACACCTTGCAGACGACAACACTTAAGGAGAACAGACCAAGACTGCCCAGTAAGGAGGTGATTGGTTTGTTGGAGGAGAAGGTCTCGTATCCCATCAGGCCGGCCACAGGGCTGACCACAAAGGCTGTTGGATCTTCTGTGATCGAGGAGTAAACGAACGTCACGATCACCGATACGAGCAGCTGAAGGTGGTACACCTTCATCCCATACATCAACCTACCTCTGAAAGCGAGCTCTCCTACTCCAATCGACAGCAGATAGGCTGCCAGGAAGAGAGGAGTGAATTCTGGTCTAAGAGCGCAGTATCCACCCCCAATCATCGGGGATGGAGCGAGCGTTCTCACGGTTCCTGATCTATAGGCAACATAAGAGATCAATACTCCGAGAAGCATGGCTATGTATGTGGAGAACATGTTCATAGGGCTAGCGACCATGTCATCAGGGAAAAATCTTTCTGATCCTCCATCCCTAGGATGACGATCCTTAATGAGCATTTTCTGGAATTTTTATGGACAGTTAAACAAATTTTTTATAGAATATTCTGACCTAATTGGAAGAAAAAAGTGTGAAAAGAGGAGATTATAGATCCCCTTTAACTGAAAAAGATTTTAATAATATACCCCACAGCACCATCTCAGTCGAGGGTGATGTTATGGCAGAGAGACTCAACCCGTGGGAGAATGCTCTCAAGCAGCTTGATAAGGCTGCTAAGGCAATGAACCTCAATCCCGGATATCATCAGATCTTAGCTACTCCGAAGAGGGTTCTTGAGATCCAGCTTCCAATCAAGATGGACGATGGGACCATTAAAGTTTTTACTGGATGGAGGGTCCAGCACAATGACGCCAGAGGCCCCTGCAAGGGAGGAATAAGGTATCATCCCAACACCGATCTCGATGAGGTCAAAGCCTTGGCTATGTGGATGACCTGGAAGACCGCCGTGGTTGACATACCGTATGGTGGAGCCAAGGGAGGGATAAGGGTCGATCCACACAAGCTCAGTCCTGGCGAGCTCGAGAGGCTCAGCAGAAGATATATATACGCCATATCACCAATAGTTGGCATAAACAAGGACATACCAGCTCCTGATGTCTACACCAACCCCCAAATAATGGCTTGGATGATGGACACTTACAGCGCTCTTGTGGGCTACAACGAGCCTGGAGTGATAACCGGCAAACCTTTGGAGGTTGGTGGGAGCGAGGGTAGAGAGGAGGCCACTGCTAGGGGCCTTCAGTACGTCACTGAGGAGGCTGTAAGGGTTCTCGGTATAGACCCGACTAGGGCGACTGCCGCAGTTCAAGGGTACGGCAACGCAGGATACTTCTCCGCCAAGTTTATGAAGGAGCTCGGAATGAAGGTGGTTGCTGTAAGTGACTCCAAAGGTGCCATTTACAATCCTGACGGCCTCGATCCTGAGGCAGTTCTCGAGCACAAGAAGAAGACTGGCTCTGTTAAAAACTTCCCTGGCGCTCAGAATCTTAATCCTGACCCAATCAAGGCCAATCAGGAGCTTCTCGAGCTGGATGTGGACGTCCTCATACCTGCTGCCATAGAGAACGTGATAACTAAGGAGAATGCCGACAACATAGAGGCCAAGCTTGTGGTTGAGGCCGCCAACGGACCGACAACTCCCGAGGCTGACGACATATTACACGAAAGAGGGATCATAGTGGTGCCCGATATACTCGCCAACGCTGGAGGAGTGACCGTCAGCTACTTCGAATGGATACAGGCCAGGACCAGAGAGTGGTGGACTGTTGACACTGTGAGAAACAAGCTCAGGGCCATAATGTCCAAGTCATTCAGGGACGTCTACAATATACGCAATGAGATGAACGTTGACATGAGAACTGCTGCACTCATACTAGCTATAAAGAGAGTTGTCAGGGCTCTGGAGATAAGGGGCATCTGGCCCTGAATCTCCCTCATTTTTAACCTTTCTATTTCGGTAGGGTTTCCCGATCTCCACCTGTTCCGAGTGCTTGTAGCGAACCTTTATCACATATAGGATGGAACATTTTTTATGGGCTGGGAGTTTCTGTATCTCTCTAGGCAGGATATAGAGAGCCTCGACATAAGCATGAAGGAAATTATAGACGCTGTGGAAAGGGGTCTCGTTGAGAAAGGATATGAGAGAGTCGAGATGCCACCCAAGCCAGGAATACATCCTCGAAAGGACTCGTTCATTCACGCTATGCCCGCTTACCTCAAGGGTCTCGACATAGGAGGACTAAAATGGGTGGCCGGCTTTCCCGGAAATAAATCCAAGGGTCTCCCATACATAACAGGCATCTTCGTGCTGAATGATATGGACACAGGTCTGCCATTGAGCATAATGGATGCCTCTTGGATAACAGCTAAGAGAACGGGCGCCATGACAGCGGTCTCAGCTAAATACCTGGCTAGAAAGGACTCAAGTATCATCGGAATACTGGGATGTGGGGTTCAAGGGAGGAGCAACCTGGAGGCGCTTAATGAACTCTTCAACATAGAAACTGTCAAGGCGTACGATATCTCTCCTGAGGCAGCTAGGAGGTATGAGGAGGAGATGGAGAAAAAGCTCGGTCTCAGCATTGAGATCGTTGAAAGCCCTAAAGATGCCGTGGAGGAATCAGATATAGTGGTCACAGCCGGACCGATACTTAAGAACCCGAACCCCGTGATAGAGAAGGATTGGTTCAAGGACGGGGGTTTTGCAGCTCCTCTGGATTTCGACTCCTACTGGAAGCCTGAAGCAATGCACTCAATGGATAAGTTCGTCACCGACGATAGAGATCAGCTGATGTACTACAGGAGCATAGGCTACTTCAAGGACATACCGGAGGTCTACGCCAATATGGATGAGATAGTCGTAGGAAAGAAGAAGAGCAGGGAGAACGATGACGAGAGGATCATGGCCATGAACCTAGGATTAGCAACGCACGATGTGGTGACGGCCGACCTTATATATAAGAAGGCCAAGGAGAAGGGGGTTGGCACCTGGCTGAGATTGATCTGAGGGAAGTCCTTGGAGATATAAGGTTTCTCTGGGCAGATAGCTTGGGAGCTAAATCCTTTTCTTTTGTCGTTGGAAATGTGGTTGTAGATCCAGGAGCCTCGGCTATGCATCCCAGCTATCCGCTTTCAGAGGATAAAAAGATGGGATTGAGGAGCAAGGCCATTGAGAAGATAGTGAGAGCTGTATCACATTCCAAGGCTGTGATAGTGACCCACTATCACTTTGATCATTACCTCACGGAAGACAAAGCGGACCCGTCCGTCTACTTGGGGAGAAGGTTGATACTTAAAGATCCTAACAAGTACATAAATGAGAGCCAGCGTAGGAGGGCGAATCAACTCCTCACATCGATAGCAAGATCCGCTGGAATTGAATTGAAGGTTCAAAGTCCGTCGGAGAGCGAGTTCCCGGATCCTGTCTGCAGGTTTATCGAGACAACCTCCAAAACTTTTGGAGGTCTCCCTAAGAGGAGGAAAGAGCTTTTGTTGAGGGGTAAGAGATGGTTCAGAGCTTTATCCAGGAAGTGGTCGTCTTGGCCATGGTTCTCGGAGATCCGCTCAGCTGATCTTATCGTTGAGTGGGGAGACAATCGGAGGTTCGATCTTGGAGGGGTGACCGTGAGGCTCTTCCCTCCATGGTTCCACGGAGCGGAGTACGATAGGACCGGATGGGTCATCCCGCTTGAGGTATCCTACAGAGGTAGGAAGGTCTTCTACACGAGTGATCTGATGGGTCCGCTGATAGAGGACTACGCAATGAAGATATGTGATCTGAGGCCCGACATCCTCATAGCGGATGGGCCCCCCACATATCTATTCCCCTTTATACTGAATAAGGTAAATCTAAGGAGAGCCGTGGACAACATGGTTCAAATACTCAGGGAAGCATCTCCGGATGTTGTTGTGTATGATCACCATCTCCTCAGGGAGAAGAAGTGGCGAATCAGGGTTTCCGAGGTCTTAAAGGCCGCCAAGCGAGAGGGGATACCTCTGATCACCGTTGCCGAGGCCTTAGGCAGCAAACCGGTGATAGACTGTCTCTGACAAGCAGCTGGACACCTTTAATCCATCATGGCCAGAAACCCACTGTGCCGCACATTCACCCCTACGGCTTCTGCGACATCGAAGATCCTCACAAAGATAGATGATCCGATTGTGTATAAGCTCTGCTCCGGAGAGGGCTCGGAAGGCGGGTAGATGCCG
>JAOZGP010000028.1 GCA_027491735.1 Thermoproteota archaeon
CTGTATCGGCATATCTTCTCTCAACTTCCCTATCAATCTCCCGATTTCCCTTTTGAGTTCTTTAAGACTCAGTCCATCTTTTTTGACGAAGATGCTGTCCGTATCACCATAAAGAACTTTAAATCCCTGATCCTCGGCAATCTTTGGTCTCCCATCCCTTACTCTTGCCTTCTCAGCGGTTATCAGTTTCTCGGCAATCAGCCTATTAACATATTCCTGAAAGCTTCTCCTTGAAAGTGGCTTTATACCTTCCTTTCTGCATTCTTTAACGTATTCTTCCCAGAGATCACCGGATAGAATCTCTCCATGCCTTTCTACTATACTATAAATCCTCCTGTGATCTGCTGTGAGTCTGTAGAGAAGGGATAACTCCTCAGCCCTTCTTGCATCTCTCCAAGCCCCGACAACATGCTCTTCCGTGATTCTGTTATCAGCATGAATTGCTGCATTCCTGAGTGTTCTTATCGCAATTCTTGCATTTCCCTCCAACAACTCCGCAATTCTCTCAAGAACACTTTCATCCCGTGAGCCCGGAATCAGCCCGTGTTCCGATCTCTGCCTGAGAATGTGGAGAATGTCTTAGAATGAGTAAGATCTGAACTCAATTATATGTGGAGAGAGTTTCTCGAAGAGCCTGTATTTCAGGGACAGCATCTCCATTCTTGTATAGGTTATGAAAATAATTCCCATTCTCAGGGTGTAGAGTGATTGTATGATTTTTGCCTCTCATTCGGGGTAGTTTATCAATTTCATCGAGAACCAGAACGAATGGATTTGATTCAGTGATTCTCATAAGTCTGCTGAGGGAGAAAGAGGAGAAGAGTGTTGAAAGTTGATGAGTCAAAGAGATTTCCTTGGCTTATCCTTAGCTCTAAATACGGTTTTATCGATCCATATCATCCGAAAAAACCATGATATTCATTTTATTAGGAATCCAGAGCAATTTCCGAAGAAACGGTACTCAGGCAGATCCTCCATCAAGAGTTTGATTGATTTAAAATTGCTGACTTTGGTAGAGTTTATTTCGTTGGATCTGAGGATTACTTCAAGAAGCTCAAATCAATATTTATGAGTAGTGGAAGTTTATGGGTGTTGGCAACATCATCCTCTTCAAAGCGGATCTGATAAATCGAGGAGAAGCTGACAGTTAAGATGTTTTATGAGGGAATTCGCGATGAGTAATGTGGCCCGCAGATACCGATTGACCTCCAAGGAGAGCAAGAAGATAATCGAGGAGATCTCAGAAAGAATTCCTACGATGGATAAGATTTTCACAAAGAAAAAGATCTCTTTGGAGGTAATCGATCTTGGGAGTGCACAGCTCTACCTGTACGAAGGCATCCCCGTTCTCGTGAGAAGGGAGGATTTCCTCGTTCCTTTCATAGAGAGGGTAATTGATGGCAGCGTAAAACTGCCCAGAGTTGTGATTGACCTGGGAGCTGTTAAGTTCATAGTTAAGGGTGCGGATGTCATGGGTCCAGGAATTGTGGAAGTAGATGAGATCCCAGAGAACAAAATCGTCTCCGTTGTGGACGAGAAGTACAAGCACCCCATAGCTGTGGGTATAGCCCTGCGGGACTCGAGGAGGATTAAAAACAGAGGAAGATCTGTAAAAAACATACATCATGTGAACGATAAGATTTGGAAATTTATCAAATCAGGGCGATGAGAGGCCCGGGAACACCGGCCATCGACACGCCTTTTAAGTTAATTTTTTTAAAAAAGATCAGACAAGTTCTAGCCATGAGGGGTTCCCATGAGCAGAAAGTCTCATCCGCTAGATCCACTGTTTCACCCTAAATCGGTGGTTATAGTCGGAGCCTCAAAGACACCGGGTAAAATAGGTCATGCTCTTCTGACGAACGTCCTCAAATACGGATTTAAGGGGCCCGTTTACCCAGTAAATCCCAAGTATGAGGAGATAGAGGATTTGAAGTGTTATCCCACTGTGCTGGACATACCAGGAGAGATAGATCTTGTTGTAGTGGCGATACCAGCGGAGAACGTTCCTAAGGTCATAGGGGAGATAGGGGCCAAAGGAGGAAAGGTAGCTGTCGTGATCTCGAGCGGTTTTAAAGAGGTCGGGAGGGACGACCTGGAGAAGGAGCTTCTTGAGTACGGAAGGAGGTATGGAGTGAGAATCCTCGGGCCAAACATATTCGGTGTGGCTTACACACCCAAGAGGCTGAACGCTACATTCGGTCCAACTGAGGTCAGAGAGGGATCTATAGCTTTCATAACCCAATCAGGAGCCCTTGGAATAGCTTTAATGGGATGGACGATTGTGGAGAAGATAGGTCTCTCAGCCCTCATAAGCGTGGGTAACAAGAGCGATATAGATGACGCCGATCTTCTCGAGTGGCTCAAGGACGACCCGCACACCAAGGTTGTGTTGGTATACATGGAGGGTGTCAAGGACGGGCGAAAATTTCTGAAGGTCGCCAGGGAGGTGTCCAAGAAGAAGCCAATAGTTGTCATAAAGGCTGGAAGAACTGCTAGAGGGATGAAGGCAGTATCATCTCACACAGGATCATTGGCAGGCATGGATAGCGTTTATAGCGCTGCTTTCGAGCAGGCAGGAATTCTACGAGCTGATAATGTGGAGGAAGCCTTCGACTGGGCTGTCCTATTCTCAACAGGGAAGGTCCCATTGGGAGAGGAAACTGTGATAATAACCAACGGGGGAGGGGTCGGTGTTCTAGCTACCGATGCCTGTGAGGTCAACAGGATCAAACTTTTAGATCCCCCAGAAGACCTAAGAGAGGCCTTCTCCTCATACATGCCTCCCTTTGGCTCCGCTAGAAATCCTGTCGACATAACCGGGCAGGCCACTCATGTCGAGTTTGAAGGAGCTGTGGAATCAGCGATAAAGCATGACTCCGTCAAGAACATAATAGTTCTCTACTGTCAGACGGCTGTCTCAGATCCAATAAAGTTAGCTGAGGTTCTCGTCGAGCAAAACAGGTCCACGGAGAAGCCCATGGTTGCTTCCTTCATAGGAGGAGAGGAAGTGGCTGAGGCCATGGAAATAATGAGAGAGAGAGAATTTCCAGCCTATCCAACTCCTGAGAGGGCCGTTAAGGCTTTGGCGGCCATGCTCAGGTGGGGAAGAAGGAGAAAGCTTCTAGATCGAGTTTGACTACCTCCCTGCACGGACCGATCACAATTTATTTTATCCCGGCATAACCCGCTCGGTGAAGCACATGAGAGAAAATCCTTTACTATCTCCTCCAGGGAGCAGAGTCCTCCTTCTCGGCAACGAAGCCATCGCTCGAGGCTCTTTGGAGGCTGGTGTCGACGTTGTGTCAGCATATCCGGGAACCCCGAGCACTGAGATAGGTGAGGCCATTGCTTCGATAGCTGAGAAGTTGGGGATTTATTTTGACTGGGCTGCTAATGAAAAGGTGGCTACTGAAATAGCTGTGGCGGCGTCTTGGTCGGGACTGAGATCTCTCACGATGATGAAGCACGTTGGGGTGAATGTAGCAGCAGACACGCTCTTCACGCTCACGTACTCCGGGGTGAGGGGTGGCATGGTGGTGGTCGCTGCTGACGACCCTCAAGCTCATAGCAGCCAGAACGAGCAAGACAGTCGTCATTATGCTCTAGCAGCTGAGATGCCGATGTTAGAGCCCTCAACTCCTCAAGAAGCAAAGGACTTCGTTAAGCGTGCTTTTGATCTCTCAGAGGAGTTTAGACTTCCGTTTTTGATAAGGAGTACGACCAGACTCAGTCATCAAAGGGGCATGGTTCTTCTAGGGGAAGTTCTTCCAAACAGGAAGAAGGGAAGGTTTGTTGAGGATGAGCCATACAGATATATACAGGTGGGAAGAATCGCCATCAGACATCATAAAGAGTTAAACGACAAAATAGAACGTATCAGGAGGGAGGTTTCCGAGGGCGAAGACGTAAACATGTTGGAGGGTGAGGGTTCCAGTGTAGGCGTTGTGGCCTCAGGCGTCTGCTACGCACATGCTGTCGAGGCGATCCGTAAGCTGGGCATTAAGGTTAAGGTCATGAAGATGGGCATGAGCTATCCGTTCCCTGAGGAAAAATTCTCTGAATTTGTAAGGGATCTCGACACCCTGATCGTCGTTGAGGAACCTGATTCCTTCGTAGAACTCCATGCAAGAGCAGTGGCCAAGGAGGTTAATCCATCTCTCAGAATAGTGGGAAAGAAAAGCGGACATTTCCCAAGTGTTGGGGAGTACTCCCTCGGTCTGGTGATCAAGGGCATGGCCACCGCTCTAGGGCTAAATTACAAGGTTCCCGACACCGAGATCATGGATAAAGTCTCCTCAAGGGCTCCTCCGAGAAATCCGACACTCTGTCCAGGATGTCCTCATAGGTCCACTGGATATGCCCTGAAGAGGGTTTTGGGTGGGAAGGACGCCGTCATATTGGGGGATATAGGATGTTACGCTCTCCTCTTCGAGAAGCCTTTCAGTCTGGCCAAGGTATCTCATGCAATGGGTTGCTCCATTGGATTCGCCAATGGTTTCAGCATCTCAACAGATCAACCCGTCGTGGCTCTGATAGGTGACTCAACGTTCTTCCACGCTGGAGTACCAGCCCTTCTAGATGCCGTGCATCACAATCGGAGGATGGTGGTGATTATATTAGATAATCGAATAACTGCCATGACTGGTCACCAGCCACATCCAGGTGTCTCCTATACGGCCACGGGAACTCCTGCTAAGGCCATAGATATAGAGAAGTTCGTGAGAGGAATGGGTGTGGAGGACGTCTACGTCGTGGATCCCTACGACCATGAGAAAATGGAGGCTGTTCTGAGGGAATGCCTCAATAAGGAAGGTCTATCTGTCATAATAGCCCGTAGAGAGTGCGCTCTGCTCACCGTGCGCAGGGTGAGGAGAAGCAAGGGTAGGATAGTATCGTACAGAGTTGATCCTGAGAAATGCAGACATTGTAGAGTTTGCATAACGATGTTCGGCTGTCCAGCCTTGAAGGACACCGGAGAGAAGGTCGAGATCGATCCGTCCATATGCTTCGGCTGCGGTGCTTGTGCGTCTGTATGTCCCTTCGAGGCCATACTGCCAACTGAGGGAGGTCTCAACTGGTTGAGAGATGGGCTGGGTGTGTGAGATGGTGGAGGAGTTGAACGTCATCATAGCAGGTGTAGGAGGTCAGGGGATTCTCTTCACAAGTCGTGTGATAGGGGAGGCTGCCCTTAGAAAGGGAATAAGGTATATACAGAGCGAGGTTCACGGTCTATCTCAGAGGTACGGATCAATACACACGGAGATCAGACTTGGGGAGAAGGTCATGAGCCCCCTGATAATGGAGGGAACTCTTGACCTCATGATGGCTCTGGAGCCCCTTGAGGCATTGAGACGAGTTAGGTACATGTGTAAAAAGACTGTGGTCGTAATGAACGATCATGTCATACCACCTGTGATCTCGTACTTGGAGAAGATGGAGGTTCCAGATCTACAGGAGATCATATATCTTCTGAGGAAGGTTGGTGTCAAGAAGATCTACCTCGTGAGTGCCACGAAGTTGGCAATGAAGGCTGGCGATCCTGTCGTCGCGAACTCAGTCCTTCTAGGTGCTGCAGCCAAGGTCGGTGTTCTACCCTTCACAAAGGAAGAGCTTATGAGTTCGTTGAGCGACCTATCTCCGGAGAGGTTCAGGGAGATAAACCTGAGGGCATTTGACCTGGGCTACGAGAACGTATCTGAGATCTAATTTTTTATATCATCTTTCTCTTTTCTGGAGAGGAGCGGAACATGGGAGGCAGAAGGCTCGCTGTAATTGACAGGAATCGTTGCAACCCGAAAAAGTGTGGGCTTGAATGTATGAAGTATTGCCCTATGGTTAGGATGGGAAAAGATGCCGTCAAGGTTGAGGACGGCGAGCTCATCGTGGATGAGGAGCTCTGCTCAGGCTGCGGAATGTGTGTCAGAAAGTGTCCCTTTAAGGCCATCTCTGTGGTCAACCTGCCAGCTCCTGTGGAAGGAGAGGAGATACACAGATATGGCCCCAACGGATTTACGCTATACAGAATCCCCATCCTTAGGTTTGGAAACGTAGTTGGCCTTGTGGGACAGAACGGTGTTGGGAAATCCACAGCATTGAAGATATTATCTGGTGAGCTCAAACCCAACTTAGGAAGGGTGTATGATGAGATCAGCTGGGATGAGGTGGTCGACCGCTTCAGGGGTTCGGCTCTCGGGGAGTACTTTAAGAGATTAGTAGGAAAGGAGGTTAGGGTTATAAGAAAGCCAGAAAGAATAGATCTTTTGCCCAAAGTTATCAAGGGGAACGTAAGAGATCTGCTCAAGCACGCCGATGAGAGGGAAGTCTTCGATGAGGTGGTTGAGTCCCTGAAGCTGGAGAAGATCCTATCCAGAGATCTCTCCCAACTGAGTGGGGGCGAACTTCAGCTTGTGGCAGTAGCGGCGGCCTATGAGAGGGATAGAGATGTCTATATCTTTGATGAACCATCAAACTATCTGGACGTCTGTCAGAGGATGAGGGTCTCCAAACTCATAAGAAGGCTTAGCAGAGCCGAGAGAGCGATTCTCGTTGTGGAGCATGACTTAGCGGTTATGGATTACATAAGTGATTATGTACATGTGATCTACGGTATTCCAGCTGTTTACGGTGTTGTGAGCCTTCCCCACTCGTCTAGAGAAGGGATAAACATACTTCTCGAAGGTTATCTCCCAGACGATAATGTGAGGTTTAGAGAGGAGCCTCTGCTCTTCTCTGGAAGAACTATTCAGAGGAGGAAGAAAGAGGTTTCTAAGCTCGTTTACTACACCAAACTCATCAAGTCATTTGAGGGAAGCTTTATCTTGACAGTAGAGGAAGGGGATGTGGGAGAGGGAGAGGTTGTGGTGGCTGCTGGACCGAATGGTATAGGAAAGACCACCCTCGTCAAGATGCTAACAGGAGAGCTCGTACCCGACGAGGGGGATGTCTTCACAGCGGGTCTGCGGATCTCCTATAAGAAGCAGGAGCTCAGGAGAGATTATGAGGGAAGTGTGAGGATGTTCTTAAGGGAGAAAATCCCCAAAGCCCTCAAATCAGAGTACTTCAACACTGAAGTAATGCGTAGATTGAGGATAGATTCCCTCATGGACAAAGAGCTGAAAAGCCTCAGCTCAGGAGAGCTTCAGAGAGTTATGATAACCGCTTGCCTCGGCAAGGAAGCTGACTTCTATGTATTAGATGAGCCAAGCGCTTTTCTCGATGTTGAGATGAGGATGGCCGCTGCGAAGGCCATAAGGAGGATTATGGAGGGTGAAAAGAAGGCTGCCTTTGTGGTTGAGCACGATCTCATCATGATAGAGTGGTTAGCTGATAGGATAGTTCTCTTCAGAGGATCCCCTGGAGTGGAAGGGCACGCCTTTAGACCGATGAACATCAGGGATGGAATGAATGAGTTCCTGAAGGAAGTAGACATCACATTCAGAAGGGATCCTGAGACCGGCAGACCTAGAGTAAACAAGCCTGGCTCCAAACTTGACGAACTCGCTAGAAAGACCGGAAGGTATTACATGTAAGCCGAGGTCGAGGAGGATGTTTAGGGACTTGATAATGGTTCTCCGAGATCATGACTCCCTTTTCAGAGAGATGTTATTTGATGATAAGTTTAGGCAAGGAGTTCTCTCCCTGACAGTAACCACTTTCACGACATACATCCTCCTCGAGTTTATAAGATTGAGAATAACCTGGATAGCATCCGAGAGCGTCAGGGTTCAGACGGTGGTGGCCTGGTCTCTCTGGATGTCCTCTATGTTCCTGACGAGCACCCCCCTGATCTGCTGTGGAGTAACCTTGTTCATCCTTGCTAGAGCTACGGGAGGGGGGAGGAAGAAGATCTTCTCGGGTATCAGTATATCAATGTTTCCAGTAGCTCTTGGTGAGATTTTAGCGCTCCCGTTGATCCTTCTATCGGGAGGAAAGCTTACGGAGGTGGAAGGCAATCTTTCTCTGAAGGAGACCCTCAAAATTGCCAGGAATCTGACTGAGAGCTTCTTTCGCCAGCCAACCTTCCTGATGGGGATGATAATTCTAACTATCTCGATCATCGGTGCGGTTTACTTGATCTCCTCCTTCTTGAGGATAGTTTATGAGGTACCCCTTATGGAGGGGATCCTCCTCGTTCTATGTTCTCTGGCAATCTCCGTTACCGTTGTGGGCGGTATATACACGCTGATGCTCAAGGGCTTTATCTATCCAGGGATACGGTCGTTCTGGAGTAGGTTTCACTTCACTTGAAGGAGGCCCATATATCAGGAAGCAGCGTCTTCAGGACATTTAAGATAAGGTTTGCTAAACTCCTTATCTCCCATTGAGCATCTCTGGTGAGACGTAGCCTGAAGAAGTTTTCCAAGGATTCCCCTGAGGCTGTTACAGCAATCCTGGTTTTCACTCCCTGTGGAAGGACGAAGCGAGCGTCCTCCTGGGGAACACCACTCTTCACCAAGACCTGGTAGAGTGTAAGAGTCTTATCCAGGTGGGCCAAACATTCGGCTTTCTCTTTGAGGGACGGAGGAATCACGAAACCGGAGCTCGGTGATATGTACCTTTGGCTCTGCTGAGTGAAGCTCATAGTTCTGTGTCTAACAAGCTGATGAGTGCATACCCTTGAGCAGCCCTCCACTACCAGAGTTATCGCACTATGCCTTCTCCTCGCTCCGGGTTCTATTTCTGGGCCAGGATCGAGCAAATTTATCACAAATATTCGTATGTTATTTGAGGAGTATTGTCTCACCTTGAGAGGGCTTGTTGTCCTGAGATCTGCCGATCCCTCGAACCGGTAGAGTCCGCTGAGGAAGGAGGAGCTCCTCAGAACTTCAACAACCAATTCCTTTAGATGTTTGTGTGGGCCCTCCAGTATTTCCATCAGGGTTCTGAAGTTCCCTGACACCATGATCTTATCGTTTAGGATCGTCCTCTCGAGAAATCTATACAGAAGGACTAGCTCCTCCGTTCTTCTGCTTCTTTCCATCACAGAGAAGAACCTAGCATGCTCGAAAACGCTCAGATGCCCCATCTTGTATAGAAAAGACAGCAAGGAGATCACCCTGTCGAAGTCGGAGAGCTCCTCGAGAAGATCTGAGATGGGCTTTCTGGATCGTGAAACTCTGGCACATAGAGCTATAGTCCTGTCCGGATCCCTGTATACTTTGCTCTCAATATTCAAGTGAGGTCACTCACCTAGTAAGGTCTTGGGAAGCTTAACTCCAGATTGTCCCTGGTAGGATCCTCTATAGGGGTTTTCGACGACATCCGAGGTCTTAGCAAATATTACGTGTAGAAATCTGATCCCCTTATACAGCCTGACCCTGTAAGGCTTTGACCAGAAGACCTCTATCGTCAGCTGGCCGCTGAACCCAGCATCCACATAGGTCGCCGGTGCAACGAACCCCATCCTAGCTATTGTGCTCCTCAACCCACACATAGCCATGAGATCAGGTGGAAGGGATATTTTCTCTTCAGTATGCAACAATAGAGAGCTCATCGGCTCTATTTCCGTGCCATCAGGAGGGATATTCATCACCCTGAAGAAGTCCTCGGCTTCACTCCTCTTCATATCATAAGTCCCGAGAGCCTTTCTCGTGATCCCTATCTGATTGCCTATCCTGAGGTCAACCCCGTTCTGTTGGATTGTATCGCTGTACAAAGGCTCTATCTTAAGCCATCCCTTGCCTATATACCCTCTAAGATCTTTGTCGCAGAGGATCATCCCATATCCTCAAAAGAGGTGTTTCTCTTCTTTTAAAAGTGTGTTCCTCGAGAGAATGAGAGATCTCAGATGATTTCTTCCTAGAGAAAGAGTTTCAAAGAGAGGGGAGCTAATGTGAAGTTTCTCCCCTTATGAACTTCTCAACAAGCTCTCTGGCTATGTAGTCCGGATATTGTTTAGGTGGGTGCTTGAACCAGTAGGCGCTTACCTCCACCAAAGGACCTGCTACATCTCGATCCTTAGCCAGCTTGACGGCCCTTATCGCATCTATGGCAACACCAGCTGCGTTGGGTGAATCCATCACGTTTAGTTTGACATCTATGTATGCTTTGAAACCTCCAAATTGTTCAAACTCCAGCCACATGTGCATTACCTTTCTGTCCCTCAGGAAGGGCACGTAGTCGCTGGGGCCTATGCGCGCCTCAACCTTATGAGGTATCAAGCAGGTAACCGCCTCAGTCTTGCTGACCCTCTTGGTCTTGAGACGATCCTCCTCCAGCATGTTCAGAAAGTCGGCGTTTCCTCCAATATTCAACTGATAAGTATTTACCACTTTGAGGCCTCTCTCCACCACGAGATTCGCTATTGTCCTGTGGAGTATCGTCGCTCCTAGCTGGCTCTTGAAGTCGTCCCCAGCGGCGGGAACTCCTGCCTCCTTGAACTTCCTTCCCCATTCCTCATCACTCACTATGAACTCGGGCATCCCGTTTATGAAGCCTACACCTGCATCGATGCAGGCCTGAGCATAGGCACGAGCGGCGTGATAAGATCCCACGGGAACGAGGTTGACGAGCACGTCGGTACCCGTCTCCTTGAGAACATCCGTCACATCCACAGGTTTCTGAGATTCATCGACAAGAAAACCTTCTCCATATTTCATATCCCTCATGTGTGGAGCTACTCCATCGAGGACTGGGCCCTTGAGAACTGTGACCCCTAGCCTAGGAACGTCAGCGAATTTCTCCAATACGTTAGGCGGTGAGAATATCGCCTCACTGAGATCCTTCCCTACCTTCCTCCTGTCTACATCGAATGCCGCTACGAACTCTATGTCGGATATGTGATACGGACCAAACCTCACGTGCATGAGTCCTGGAATGGAGTCATCTTCAGACGCATCCTTATACCTAAAAATTCCTTGAACTATGGCCGAAGCAACGTTACCGACCCCAACAAGAGCCACCCTTATTTTTCCCAACTTGATCACCCCCCAAATTTTACAGTCATAAAACTAAAAGACCGCGCCGATAGCTGAAATAAATGGAAATCGATTGCGTGCGAAAGATCTCTTCAAGTCGATGAGATGAGGTGAGAGAACCATAAATACAATGAAGAAAGTTATGCTGAGAGGTTATGGATGGGATGGATCTTAGTTTACGACCTCCTCATCTACGGTCGACTTTATCTTATTTAAGTTTATCTCCAGATAACCCCTGCCCGAGACCCCCTTTCCCTCACCTGTTATGAGCAGCCAAGAACGATTATGTGGATAGATGATCACCTTTGTGTCTCCTTTTATCGCCTCTAAATGTCCATCCATGTTTTTTATAGTGAACCCGTGCAGGAGAAGGTGCTCCTTTATACTCCTAAGTTCCACCTCCGCCATGGTAATCACCGAGCTTAGCTTGAGAATGATCGATAAAAAAATTGAGGTTGATGGAACTACAGGACAAAGAACTCATTGTACAGGACGTCCAATCCCTGGATCAGATCTATTATCTCAACGGACATCCTAGCCCCATGGGGTAAAGCCCCCAGAGGAAATGCCTCACATATTTTCTTCCCGGGAAGGAGAACAATCGTTTTCTCATATGTTGCTCCGCTCACTTTGACCACTACCCTGAGCACTCTCGGATATGTTCCATTGTTGTTTATTGTTAGGGTGAGGTTGGTCTTCTCACCAGCGAGAGGAAGGAAGACACTATCTCCGCTCAGTTTGCTCTTCTGCGTGATGAACGCTAGGCTAACCTGGGGAGAGTTTTTGGCGTACTTGTGCTCGATCAGAGGTATCGCTAGTACAGCGATGTTCATTGGTGGAGCAGCCTGTGCCGATATCAGCGGTGTTGCCAGCAGCAGGAGTATCAGAATCGATAACCTCCTCATCACTGAAAGGATGGCTCAGAGGGTATTAATTGATATCTAGACTATCGACGTATGCGTGAACTACGGGATCGTCTTGGAGGACCTGAACGGGATAAATAAAGGAGAGGACTGCTAGGAGAGGAAGGGCTAGGAGGGAGATCAGGCGGAGGCTGAGTAAGTGGGACGCTCGCATGTTTCAGTTCATGCTGGCCTACAAAGCCAGGTGACTGGGCCTCCGCCGTGCAGTCCGTGAGCCCCACCTACTCCTCCAGAACCTACCCCGTGTGCTCAGGCCGATTGCGGGCCTATCGGGGCAGGCTCCTGCACTGTGAGGGCTGCGGGTTGATCGTCAGGGACGAGGCCGCGGTCCTCAACTTTCGTGTGCGGAGCGCCTTGGGGTCCCCCCGAGAAGGGCGAATCTATGGAGATGATGCCCAGGGGAGATGTTCATCTGCGAGTGACGATGTCTCCCAAACCCCGCGAGCTATGTGCTCATGGCAGAGGTCGTCATGACCAGCCTTCGCAAGGCCTCACGGTGGAGGGTTTGGAGAAGATCGCGAAAGTTACAGTCGACCGGAATAGTGGCTCAGAGTTCCGATTCTACTTCCCTTACCTTCTCCTCTAGAATTGAGAGGGCTCTGTTCAAGTACTCTTCAGGTATGTTGAGAGGTGGTGCTATTCGTATTACGCTCTTTCCCGCAGTTATCACGGCCACTCCTGATCTCCATGTACGGATCATGACCTCGCGGGCCTCCTTCTCCGCTGGTTTCTTTGTAGCTTTGTCCTTGACGAGCTCCACCCCTATCATGAATCCCTTTCCCCTCACATCCCCTACTATTCTGGATCTCTCCTGAAGCTCTTTTAACCTCTTAATGACCTCATTTCCAAGTCTAGATGCCCTATCAAGAAGTTTTTCCTCCTCTATCACACTTATAGATGCTAGACCTGCAGCACATGACACGGGATTTCCTCCAAAGGTGGAGGCGTGAGATCCTCCTTCCCAGTCCATGACCTCGTCCTTCGCTATTGCTGCACCTATCGGGAATCCGGATCCCAGAGCCTTGGCTGATGTCACGATATCGGGCTCGACCCCCCAATGCTCTATGGCCCACCATTTTCCAGTTCTGCCCATGCCAGCCTGGACTTCGTCGTCCACGAGAAGAATTCCGTACCTATCTGCTAGCTTGCGAAGTTCGAGGAAGAAGTTATCGGGAGGGACTATGTATCCTCCTTCCCCCTGAATAGGCTCGAAGAATATAGCAGCTACCTCTTCAGGAGGTGTGTATTTGCTGAGAACCCATTCCTCTATAAACTCTATTGTTCTCTGAGCACACTCCTCTGGATCCTTTGTCCCGAAGGGACACCTATAAGCGTATGGATAAGGAACATGTATGATGCTGGGGAGGAGAGGACTGAAGTATCTCCTCTGAACTGGCTTACTGGCTGTGAGACTTACGGCACCATATGTTCTTCCGTGAAAGGCTCCTATGAAGGCTATTATGTACTGTCTTCTCGTGTGCCATCTTGAGAGCTTGAGGGCTGCTTCAACGGCCTCAGCCCCGCTGTTGCCAAAATAGACCCTCCTCTTAGAAGATCCAGGAGCTATCTCTACAAGTTTTTCTGCAAGCTTTACTGACGGTTCGTAGAAGAAGTCTGTATTTGAGTAGTGAACGAGTTTTTCCATCTGTCTTTTAGCGGCTTCCATGACTTTGGGGTGTTTATGCCCTACATTCATCACAGCCAGACCGGAGTTCAGATCTATGTATATGTTGCCATCAACGTCATGTACAAGCGAACCTTCGGCGCGATCAACTACCAGTGGATAGAATCTCACGTAGGAGGGAGATATCACTTCTTTATCTCTCTCGAGTATTTCCTTGGCCTTAGGACCTGGAGGAGTAACTATAATCTTAGGAATCTCCGTTCTATCACCCAAACATCAGCAATTAATAGGATAAAAATTTTCCGCGATATCGAGCACCTCAGATGTCTGTCGCTAAGGGTGTCTCAAATGTACTTTCCTTTAAAAGGTGAGGAAGGCACTCTCTTGAGATGGCCAAAACGGAAGAGGTCGCAGTGATCATTGTGCTGATCGCTCTGATATCGACAAATGCCTTTATTGTGAGCGCTCAGAATACCACTCTCGTGGTTCCGAGGAGTGTGGTTCTGAAGCCACCTTACGTAACAAGACTTGACATCTTGGTGAACAACACTCGTGGAAACAGGACGTTATACATAAAAAGCGTGGAAATAAGCATCTATGCGTCTTCAGGAGAAGGCATGCCCATGATTCCACTAGCCAGATACAGCTACATCCCCTCGAGCGCTATTCCAGTACCTCCAGGAAAATCTATCAGGTTGAGGAGGGTCATCGGCTTGCCCGACATCGTTGTTCTGTACAAGAAGCTGCTTCTCTGTGTGACGCTGTCTGGTGAGGGGATAGAGGTCACCAAGAGCCAGGAGGTTCGCCTTCAGAGAGAGAACCTGTTTTATCTAGTTACGTTTGGGATGGGAGCACTTCTAGTCACGACTTTGATGCTAGCTTTGTACGTGTACAAAAAGAGGGCTCATCTCCGTAGAAAGAAGTTCAGCAATATAACTGCTATAAGAGAGATCAGGAGTAGAAGAGAGAGGTACGTTAAGAGGGCTGAGAGCTTGCTGAAGGAAGGGATCTCCACACTGAACAGAGACGTCGGCAAAACCCTGACCGTGACCGTGATAGCCCCTCTGGAGAGTCTACTCGAGGATCTGAGAAGCGAGAGGGAAGCCCTACTCGAGACTTTGGAGGCTCTAAACGAGGAGATTGAGAAGACCACACGGATTATAAGGAGATACAGGTCTAAGATCGGAGAGACCTCCCATGAGGAGTAAGGTCAAGGTCATATCCTCCATTTTGGCATTTTTGTGTGGATTAATACTGTTTTACATCGAGAAAAAGACAGGCGGCGGTTTCTGCTCCATAATAGCCGCTTCAGCAGTCTCCCTATCCGTGGAGATGGCTGCTCCTGGAGAGTTCTCCCTCAAGAGATTCTTCCTAGGTTTGGTCGCTGGAGGAGCTTTAGGGTTCTTCGTTCCAATATGGGGAGCCGTGGCTTCATTTTCAGTTCCCCTAGGAGCAAGATTTCTCGATCATAAGATGAAAAAGCGCTATGAACAAAACAAGCTCAATTTAACGAGTGACAGGTTGAAAGACACCGGGAAGACAGGCTTATTTCTTGAGGTTCCAGGGATCGTGGTTCTGACCGCTTCCCTGAGAAGCATGAGGGAATGGGTCGTCAGGATGTCAAGCCTCATGGCGAAAGGCGGGAGAAAGGTGGTGGTCGTCGGCTGGGATGCAGATACCACCAGAAGCATCGCCGAGATCCTTCCCAGAGCCAAGATATCGAGCTGGTCCGAGATTTCAACGACCATTGATGATAAACGCCTTAGATCCACAAGAGATGTCGCGTTCCGTCTGTTGTTCGATGTAAGCAGGAATTTTGTCCCATCAAATAAGAGTAAGCTGCTCCCTCAGAGTTTGGGAGAGGCCCTAAAGGCATTGAGAAATGAGGGGCTCCTGCTTGATGACCTAATTCCGGGGGTAGGGCACCTGATCATAGATTGCTCGGATCTGGATCCCAAGCTCAGGGAGATGCTGTCGTTCATTGTTCTGTTGATAGCTGTAGGAATGGAAGCCCGAGACTTCGTGCTTGTTGTTCCCCTTCTGACCACAATATCAGAGGAGAACCTCAGGAAAATAAGCGACGCTGATGCCGAGCTCATATCTTGGGCGATCTCAGAGGCGGTGAGAGATGGTTGTGTTGTGGTCACTGGCCCGGATCCGAGCTTGAGGGTTCTCAGGGAGTTTAGATATGCTTTATTGACCAGAGGGCTTGTCATCCGGGGGAGAAGCTATATCAGGAGCATCTTAGGAGCCTTGCAGTGTAATCCAGTGCTGGAGGACGTTCTTCTGGACACCAGAACAGGAGATCTTGTTTTCTTCAGGAGAAACACCCAAGATAGGAGTTTCATCAGGGGATAAGTCCTAAGCGTTTTTTTCATCGCTAAAGCATCTCTCATGATCTGAGAAGGAATCAGTCGAGCGAGAATTTTCAGGAACTTCTCGTTGTACATGACAAGATCTGCTGCTCTCCTGTAGACAAGACCCAGGCTTACTATAAATAGATCCCTCCTCAGGCGTGTCTCATATAGGTTAAGATCCCCAGCCGATATATGCTCAGCCGCTATGTGAGAGGACATGACAGCGGAAAATATGCCTCCACCGTTTATTGGGATGCAGGTTCCAGCTGCATCCCCGACCAGGAGTACCTCTCCATTAACGACCCTCGAAGGAAATCCTCCAACAGATATATGCCTCCCCAGAACATTGGATGTAGATTTCGCGCCAATTTCCCCAATAAACGATAGAAGTATCTCCCGCCCGCTCCTCCACAGTGGAGAGCTCCTCCTTATACCAAGTCCAAGGTTAGCGATGCCCTCTTCGAAGGGGATCACCCATAGATAGCCTCCAGGAGCTCTGCTGGGGGATATCTTCATGATCACGGATGATGCCTCATATCTCCCAGAAGCGAGTGCTCTAAAGCCAAAAGCCAGATCCTCCGGTTTCATCTCGGATGAGAGTCCCGCTTCTCTAGCGACCCTTGAAAAAGCTCCGTCTGCTCCCACTAGGTACTTGGATCTCACATATATCGTTCCCTCCTTGGTGATCACCCTGGATTTGAGCTTGTCCCCCGACCTGATGAAGCCTGTAAAGGCCGAGGAAAACATGGGAGGTTTCATGCCCAGTTCTATAGCCTTATCCAGATAGCTGTTGATGAACTTCTTCCTGTCCAACACGAGCATCCGGTAATCAATCTCATAAACTCTGCCGCCTAAGTGAAATTCCAGAAGGTCAGTCCTGTTCCTCACGATCTCTTCATCTACGTGGCGATATACCGATGACAATAACATCTCATCCGATACGGCTTCAGCCAACGAGCTCCTTTCAGGTATTATCTCTCCACAAGCAACTTCTGCTTTTGAAGGACGCATCTCCACCGCCACAACATCCAATCCCTTCTCGGAGAGAAAGCAAGAGAGAGAGGCGCCGGCTGGGCCTAACCCAACTATCAGCACATCAGCCTCCAAAAAAGTTCACCGAGGTTCAATCTTCTTCATAAAGGGCCCGTATGTGAGCTTGTAAAGCTCCGTGCTGGACAGCTTCTCCACATCCCTGTGGTATTTAGACTTCTCGCCCACAGATCCTTCTCCATGAAGTCTGGAATACTCCTCCAGCGATATACTATGCTCTCTTTGGTACTTGTCCCTGTAGAGATCAGGAAGGACATTAAACGCACAGAAGGGTATTAACTTCCCGTTGGGAAGCGCATAGTGTATGCAACACCTCATGACCCTTTGCACATCGTAGTTGTAGAGATCCATGAAGTGCATCATCCCCAGGAAGAGGGACTTGTAGTGAAACTCGCCTAGAGCATCATAGTTTCTATAGAGAAATATTTTCCTCAGAAGAGACATGAGATCTACCCCCTCCGGTTGCTTCTCCTTTCTTATGAACTTTCTTATATTGTAGAGAACCTTCAGCCCGACTATGTATCGATTTGAGCCTCTCCTGAGGTCCTCTGCTTTCTCAGTGAGGTATTCGTGAAGCCCTTCTACATCCAGGAACTCGGTTATCGGAACAATCCTCCTCACCCTCTTCATGCCTTCTGTGTACTCGAACTCCAGAAAGACATATGTCGCCATCCCACATGCCGGATGGTTGGTGAACTTGTACTGTGGCTTGCCTGACAGGGCCTCTACGAACTCGCTTATGGCGACGGAGAAGGGAATGGGATACCACGCTTCCTTTGGTATTTGTCCTTCGGTCTGCTCCTCTATCCTGCTTATAACCTCAGGGATCGTTATCCTGTACTTTCCCCTCTCACTCCTAGGCATCTGACCGGTCAGAGAGACGGGCTGAAAGTTGACTCCTCTTATCACGTCTATGTTCAGAGCAGCGAACTTTATCACGTCCCCAACCTCATGGTCGTTAATCCCCCTTATCACAGTCGGAACCAACACTATGCTGGTCATCCTTGCCTTCCGCGCGATATCGAGTATGTATGGAATCTCCCAGTGATTCTTGGGGTTTGTCCTTGGAGTTATCCCATCGAAGGAGAGGTATAGGGTATTGACCCCGGCATCCCTGAGCTCCGCGAGGAGTTCAGGCTTCCTCACAAAGGTTATTCCGTGCGTGTTAAGCTGAACGTGATCTATTCCCATGCTCTTTATCGTCCTCACTATCTCAACCAAATCGTCCCTCAGAGTCGGCTCTCCGCCGGTGAGCTGAACAGCATTGCAGGGAACAGGCTTCTCATTTCTAAGAACCTCCACCATCTTTCTTATCTCCTCGATTGTCGGTTCGTATACGCAGCCAGCCTTCTCTGCGTAGAAGAAGCAGTACCAACAGCTCAGATTACATCTGTTTGTGAGGACTATGTTGGCCAAGGCAGTCATATTGAGGTGAATTGGACATAGACCGCAGTTAAATGGGCATACGCCTACCTCGCTCACCTGCGGATTCTCGAGCCTCCTTCCCCTGACCTCATACCTCATAGCCCTCTTGAACTGCCTCGCATCACCCCAGTATAGCTCCTCCACCTCGCCGTGCTCAGGGCAGATCTTCCTTATGAAGACCTTGCCGTCCCTTTCGAACACTACTGCTGGAAGATATCGATAGCACTCCGGACAGAGAGATGCCGTTCTTCTGAGAAGGACTTCACCTTTTCTTAGCTCAGGAATAGGCCCTCCTATGATTATCTCCCTGCTTCCAAGGCTTATCTTACGGATAAACTCCTGGGCTATCGTCATAGGCACCTACCTTCGCTGGCATAGCGATTTCTTTAGAGAAAATATATATCTTCTCTACCTCTAACGAGTTAATTGTTGATAGAGCTGATAGAGAAGGGAATTATTTAAGGGTCACCAGCTGTCTGTTAGGCCGGGGATATCATGGTCAGGATAACCTATCTTGGTCACTCCGCCTTCCTCGTGAAGAAAGAGGGAAAGAGCGTTATGTTCGATCCCTGGATCTCCGACAGCCCAACATGCCCTAAGAAGCTGGATGATCTCGAGGGAGCGGATGTTTATGTTGTAAGCCATAGCCACGGAGATCATGGTCTTGAAGATGCCATAAGATTGTCATCTGAGAGAGGGGGCAAGATTGTGGGCATATATGAACTCGCCAACTATGCAGCTGAGAGAGGTGCGAAAGCCGTCGGGGCCAATATCGGAGGAGCTTTTGAGGTGGATGAGATATCCATCAAGTTGACCCCCGCCATTCACAGCTCAGATCTTGGAGCTCCAACAGGATCGATTGTCAAAATTGGAGACCTAGTGATCTACCACGCCGGCGACACCGATGTCTTCTATGACATGAAGCTCATAGGAGAGCTTTACAAGCCGGACGTAGCCATGCTTCCCATAGGAGGACACTTCACCATGGGCCCGCTCGAGGCAGCAAAGGCAGTGGAGCTTCTTGGGGTTAGGAGAGTTATTCCCATGCACTACGGAACTTTCCCAGTGCTATACGGAACTCCTGACAGGTTAAGGAAGGAGTTATCTGGTAGAGGAGTTGAGGCTGACGTCTTAGAAGTGAAACCAGGAGAGTCCTTGGAGGTGTGAGTTTGAATGTCCCTCGAGCATCATCTGATAGGAGAGCTTTACGATGTAAGGAAGTACACCGTACTTAAATCCGCTGAGGAGATGAGATCTCTTCTCTTGACAATTTCCAGGACTCTGGAAGAGGAACCCCTAGCCGTTCATGTGCATGAGTTTGAGCCCTACGGCTTAAGTAGTTTTCTCTTAATGGATAGGGGATACGTGGCGATACACACGTGGCCAGAGCACTCGTATGCCTGCGCCAATGTCGTCAGCTATGAGAAGGAGGACTGGTGCTGGAAGACCTTTGACGTGGTGGCCTCATTGCTGGAACCTGGATCAAGAACTGCTCTTGTGGTCAAGAGCGGTGTTGGTCTGAGAGGCCCGCTTGATAGCTAGATCAGTTGCATAACGAGGGACTTTACCCACGATCTCCAGAAGTCTCCCCCTCAGATGGTTACTCCTGGCCTCTTCTATGAGCACTCTCACCATAAGGCCTTCTCTTAGTTTTGAGGATCTAATACGAACAGGTCGATAAAAGAGAGTTCTCGCTTGGAACAGGTCCTTGGAGAACCTCCTCACCACAAGGGCCGGATATTCCCTACCCACGTGAAGAGTATTTCTGATCATCTTAACTTTATATGCGAGCTCGGAAAGCTTCTTGCTTCTCCTTTTAATGATCCGAGGATCCTTCTGATTCATAAGAGCCACTGGAGTTAGAGGGCGAGGAGCAAACTTGCTTATGTTGATCACTTCCGGTTTAACTATCTCTATAACCCTCATTGTGGCCTCAAAATCCTCCTCATCTTCCGTTGGGAAGCCCACTATGACATCCGTTGATATCGTACAGAGATCTCCGAACTTGTTTCTTATCGCATCAACAACCTCCAAGAACTGGTTTACGCTGTATCTCCTCCGCATCCATCCCAGCACTTTATCGCTTCCGCTCTGAACCGGTATGTGAAAGAACTTGTAGAACTTCTTGTCCTCGAAAGCTGATAGAAGGCATTCTATTTGAGAGATCACGAAGTGAGGGTTCATCATGCCAACTCTTATGAAGAAAAGCCCGCGAATTCTCGCTATCTCCTTGAGAAGAGAGGCTAAGTTCGTTCCTATATCGAGCCCATAGGCACCCATGTCCTCGGAAGTGAGGAAGATCTGCGGATAGCCCTCCTTCACTGCCCTCTTGATCTCAGAGATTATGAGATCCCGTGGATAACTCCTCAGTTTTCCCCTAGCGAATCTGGTTATGCAGTAGGAGCACTCACCGAGACATCCTTCCGAGACGGGGATCACTGATGTCACCCTGTCCATTCTGAGGCGGGGCATGGAGACCTTGATCAGCTCCCCGTCCTCGAGAAGAACAAACTCCTCCCCCCTCAGAGCATGTGCTACTGCATCCACTATCTTGTCTATCGACTTAGGTCCTATCAGAACTTTTGAATATCTGTTCAACAGATACGGCTGCGTTTTGGCCATACAACCGGCCACAATGAGGGGTTTCTTGAGAAGGCTCAGTTTCTTAGCCCTGTGAATCATCCGCTGCTCTGTGGATCCCTTCACATTGCAGGTGTTTAGGATTATCACGTCCGCTTCCTCCTCGCTGTTCACGATCTCAAAACCCGCTGAGAGAAGAAGCCCAGCCATTATCTCGGAGTCGGATCTGTTCATCGAACATCCATGAGTCTCTATATAGACCTTCAACCCTATCTCCCTCCAAATATGTCAGCTATCAGCTTGTTAACACTTCTCTTGCCAGCCCTGCTCACCAGAACGGTGCTCACCAATGAGGAGGCCATACTATAGACGTGTTTGCTGAAGGTCACGAGAACGGAATCATTGGGAAGCGATTTCAGATCCTCCGGCTTATGGACATCGATCCACAGTACCCTGTAACCGAGGATCGCAAGCCTCCTCTTCGCCCTGAAGAAAACCTCCCGTGGAACGGTTTTGTCGAAGACCACCACCCTTCGGACTTCGTCAGGCTTCATTTCAGAACCTTTTTTACTTTTATGGTCTCTACACTAATTTCCTCTAGCATCAATGTTATCTTATCCTTTAAGGAGCTTCTTATGCTTTTCCAGTCCAACAAAGCCACATTGGCCTTTGGATCGCTTCTCATGAATGCAGATCTGAGGAGGGGAAGATCCACCTCACTCAGGTCGTAGTTTCTTATTATGTGTCCCAGAGCGTAGTCCGAGAGCAGCTGAATCCTCGTGAAGTGGTGATTGATGTGAGGCCCGCCTATGCCCACCGCCGGACGGAAGTTCTCACCCAGGAACCTCTTTAGAGCTCTCATAACGGCTTTAGCAACTATCTCTCCAGCTAGAGGATCAGTCCACTCCTCTTCGGAACATCCTATCTCCACGAAAGCTGTAGGGACGTCGAGAGAGGGGCCGTGGTGTGTGGGCTCCATGGCCACCTCAAACCTGGTTCCCTCGGTAAGTATCTTGGCCTCCTGGATGAACGCCTTGAGGAAAAGGGGAGGTGCCACGCTCACCTTCCTGGGAAGCCCTCCATATCTCGCCTCTCCGAAGTTTCCAGGGACATGAGCAGTTATTATTGGAAAGCCAGGTGTTCCACTGTGCCTCGAGAGAAATACCACCATATCGGCCTCCGGACTGAGTTCCTCGTGACTCTTGACATGTAGATGAAGCTTATCTATATTTAGGACCAAGACCTCAATTCTTCCGCATGTGAACCTCCTCCCAGCGATTTCAAGCACCCTTCTCCCTATGTTCAGGGAAGCGGGATCACCGGATGATATCACTAAGCACACGTTCCTGACGTGCATTACTGAGATCGAGGTGAACTATATATAAAATGAGGTCTGGCCAGTGGATGGAGCGTTTGTTTCAGCACTGCCTCTCCGGGGGGATATCAATTAAGGAGAATGAGGGGTCATTCGATGAGCGATTTTCAGGAGATGAGGGAATGCATTGAGGAGAGTTACGGGAGAAGGTTGGAGGAGCGTATGAGGAGGAGCTCTGACAAACACTACATCCTAGGACTTGCTCTCTCCCCTACTACGATAGCGATCATAACGCTCATAGCCCTACTCCCCTTGAGCAGGACTCCCCTAGCTTTTCTCCTTGTGGGTTTCACGTTCGTGGTTGTAGGTCCTATAGCTCTTGTGATCAGAGAGGCGAGAAATAAAAAAACTGATCTTATGGTCTCGAGAAGGGAGAAGAGGAACTCTTTTCTCTTAGCAGCTGTTTTAAGCTATACAATTGGGTTATTCTTGTACTGGGTCATGGGCAGCGCTGTGGGGGTTGCACTGGCAGCTTCCTATCTCTTCGTCACCCTGGCCGTTCTCCTGATAAACAAGAAATATACCAAAATAAGTATTCACTCAGCGGGTGTCTCCGGACCGTTAACCCTCCTAGTCCTCGTGAGATCCCCTGCCGCTGCGATCTTACTGATGATGGCCCCACTGATACTCTGGTCCCGGTACAAAGTCAGAGCTCACTCCAAAGAGCAACTATTTCTGGGATTCTTTGTTGGCCTCTTCATCACTCTGATCGTCTTTTTGTTTTTCTTCAGTTTTTTCAACAATCTTTACGATATTTGTAGCGACTGTCAGGAACTCAAGTGCTATCTTCGTCTCGGGCCTCTCCAAGACCACGGGCTTACCCTCATCCGTGAGCTCAGCTACTAGTGGATCAAAGGGTATCCTTCCGAGAATAGGAACTTTGGTCTTCTTTGAAACTTCCTCGGTCCAGTTACCACCGAACATCGGTACTTCCTGCCCTCCTGGACAGATGAAGTAGCTCATGTTTTCCACTATGCCGAGAACCCTTATCCCCATCTTTTTAACCATGTTTATGGCCCTCTCAACGTCCATTAGAGCTAAGCGCTGAGGCGTTGTGACTATAACGACACCATCCAGCTGAAAGCTCTGCAT
The DNA here is from genome assembly GCA_027491735.1 of Thermoproteota archaeon. Classification (GTDB taxonomy): domain Archaea; phylum Korarchaeota; class Korarchaeia; order Korarchaeales; family Korarchaeaceae; genus Methanodesulfokora. Next base: position 23,346 of record JAOZGP010000028.1, read on the forward strand.
TATCGTAAGGGGTTCGTCGCTGGTTCCTGGTGGAAGATCCACCACTAAGTAGTCTAAGTACCTCCAGTCAACCTGGTCCATCAGCTGTTGGATGGCTCTCGTCTTGAGGGGGCCTCTCCAGACTATGGGTATTCCCTCTCCCACGAGCAAGGCCATAGAGGCCACAGCTATCCCGTCCTTAGTCTTGTACGGAAGAATTCTGTCCCCCACTACCATGAATTGACCACCTTCGGCTCCTATGGCTCTCACTACATTGGGTCCAGTGACATCTGCATCGAAGATCCCTACCTGATAACTCATCTTCGATAGCGCCGCTGCGAGGTTCACCGAAACCGTGGTTTTTCCAACACCCCCTTTGCCGCTCATGACGGCGATTATATGCCCGATATTTTCCATCTTACGGGGAGAAGGCACACTCCCCGGAATTGATGATCGTTCAGACACTTTTAGGCTCACCTAGCTCAAGGTGACCTGAAGTTCCCTTTTTAACTTTACTCGGCCAGAACAGGCTTCTGATAAGGTTTTATTTGATGAAACCCATTACCTTCAACAGAACAGATGAAATCTGTTACTCCTCGAAGAGGGCCCGTAGCTCAGCATGGATCAGAGCGGCGGCCTTCGGAGCCGCAGGTCGCGGGTTCAAGTCCCGCCGGGCCCGCCACGTAGAATCACCTTATAAGCTTCTTCATTCCCCAGGAGAACAACGATCAAGAGGTGCCAGCAAGTTCTCAGCTCAGCCATGATGTGAGATTTTTCACCCCCACATGAGAGGCCCTGATGAGGTCCGGCTGACGAGACCGAGCGGGGGCTGAGGGCTCCTCAAGGCGGCTTGAGCGATCTGACCGTATCCGACCACCTTGGAGAGAGAACTGTGGGGATGTTGAGGATGTGCAAGTCTGCTTCCTTCCGACTCGGCCACAGGAGCCGCGCCATGGGGCCACATGCCCGCTCATCTCAATACATAGCTCCACCAACCCTCGCATATACAGCGTGGAAAATCCAGCTTTCGTTAGAATGAGGGACCTTCTCAGGCTTACAGGTGAAGAGGCGTCACACTCAAAGAATAAAAAGAGGGATGACGGGATGTTCAAGCTTACTTCTTGAGGATCTGCTCCACCGCCAGTTCTATATCAGCGTTCGTGACAGTTTTTCTCTTGGAGCGCTTAGCTATGTTCACGGCGTACTTCGAGACCTCCGCCGCTAATTTCTCCATGTGATATGCGAGTCTCTCTCTGGCCTTATCGCTGACCCTCTCAGCTCCAGCGTCCTTTATTATTCTATAAACTGGTGCTAGAGGAAGATATCTAGCCTCCTTCTCCGGCATAATCTCACCTTTCCCTTTAATCCGGTGATCTGTTTAAGCATAGCATGGATTATCTTTTAAATCTTGTTGAGTTAGTGGCTGATAGGGTGGATTTATCCCACTGAAGAACCGAGTCGAGAGAGCAGAGCCAATTGTGGTCAAAATCCATTTCGATTATTTATTTTTATAAACTTTTTAATACGTCTGTTCTAAAAGGCAACAAATTGTTTTCAAGTCTGAGGAGATCTTACGAGAGCTAAGACTGAGGCGGATGTAGAAACGAAGGCCATTATCTCGCTATCTCGCCAAAAAGATCTGATGATGTTGTTTGAGGAAGATGCGCTTCCAACCACACATCAACCCGCTTCAACACGCCCGTGGTCTGAGAAGTTGTATCGGCGATGATTGAGAGAATAAGGCAAATTTATTTAGCTCTCAAAGGGGATATTTTTCACAGGATCTCGATGCAGATAGCTTGCTCCACGGAGTTCTTTTGGGGAGTCGGCATCTCAGCTGCTGCTTCCGCTCTGAGGTCCATGGGTGTGAGGAGCATAGGTTTATTCTTGGATCTGGAGTACCTTCCGAGGAGGATCTCGCGAAGGGAGCTGCTCTCACTCAGGTCCTTGGGCCGAGGATCTGTTGACTTCATTGTGATAGCACCTGAAAGAGATGTGAACGCTTCTAGCACGAACGATTACATAGCGAACGCCTCGATCAGATGCATAATCGACTCAATAGATGTAGCCAAGAGTCTGGGTTCCAAGCTGTGCGTGGTTGACCTTGGATACCCGACGCTTGATCTTGAGTCCTTCAGGGTCAGATTCAGAAGAGCGCTTCGTGAAATTCTCTCAGTGGAGTACAGACAGGTATGCATCAAGCTCAGCCAACCGGATCTCCAAGCCAACCTTATAAGCTCGGATATTCCTGTTGCTGTTTATCTTGAGGATCTAAAATTTCTGGACAGGATGAGGGTTGAAGTTATCATTGTGGAGGTGCCCTTTGACGACAGAGGAGCGAAGCTGCTGAGAGAATTGAGGGGGTTCGGAGGATACTTGCTGCTCAGACCAGCGGAACTGAAGTACTCGGAGGGTCTTCTCAGGAAGTACCTTCTCTATTTAAGGGAGCTTTTGACTGGGTTGGAGTTATGAAGAGGACTCTCGTTGCGAGCATACTCTCAATAGTTTACCTAGTGGGTATGGCCACGGGTGTGCAGAGAACTGTCCTCTCCAAGGCAGCTATAAGCGTTCAGTCGCCGGAATACCTGCTCTTCGTGCCTCTCATGTCATTTGGATTACTAAAAGGTTTGATGGATTTGTTAGGGGGATGGCTTGCTGACAGAGTGGGAGATAGGAGTGCTCTTATGTTGGGCTTGGTTATCTATGTTGTAGGTGCTGTCAATCTATTCCTCAGCAACACGATAGTGAAGCTGGCTCTTTCCAACGTCTTTGTTGGGTCTGGAGAAGGTCTCATATACTCCACCTCTTACGTGGCCCTGTCTAGGAAGAGAAGAGGAGCCAGTGCTAGGTTAGGAGGAATGGAGTCCTCGGTGTATCTGGGATATGGAAGTGGAGCTCTGATGTCCGGGTTTGTGGCCGCAGCTCTTGGATTGCGCTATGCTTTCTTGATATCTCTGTTCAGCTCGATAGCTAGCTTGTTCATCTCCCCCCTAGTGAGTGGAGTTCGTAGAGGAGGCGAGGAGATCACTCCCACCACAGAGGTCTACTGGAGGGGGATGCGAAGCAAAACCCTTCTAGTCACCTACTTCACGGGCCATGTATCCAAGATGGCCGACTCTCTCGCCTGGGGGACCTATCCAGTGTTCTTAAGTGCTCTGGGCCTTTCACCTGTTGAGATAGGAATCACACAAGGAGTCATGATGACCTCGTTCGCGCTCTTCATGCCCATCTCTGGGAGAATATCGGATATCGTCGGTCGAAAGAGCCTCACAGTAGTCGGTTTGATCGTGAACATCCTGGGGATTGCAGGCATGCTCTCCTCCACCCAGGTCATAGCACAAATGTTCTTTTCAGCCACGTTTGGAGTAGGTCTTGGCCTCTACTATCCGGTACTTCCGGCTGTAACAGCTGATGCTGTGCCTGAGGAGGCCAGAGGTAGAGCTCTAGGGCTCTACAGAGCAATGCGAGATCTCGGATACGCGAGCGGGGCCACATTTCTGGGAATCGTCTCCTCCATGTATGGGGAACAGAGCGCGTTTCTAGGGATGATCATCCTCTTAGGAACTACGCTACTGATCGACGTTCTTTTGCTCAGGGAGACCAAACCTGTTTGGTCAACGTACGAGCTTCACTTGAAACATACCAATCTGCTGTTCAGGATAGTCTGTGAATTCAGAGAAGCTCTCTTATCGCTGAGAAGTGGTGACTTAGCCGATTTTGAGAGGCGAGGCGTGAGAATAAAGATGATGGAGAGAGAGGCAGACCAATACAGGAGAGAGATGGACCGAATAATATACAGCAGCGTGCTCAGTGGGGATCGCCAGGATCTCCTGAAGCTCGCTTCCAGGACAGATAGAGCAATATCCTTCGTTCTCGGAGCGTTTAGAAGGATAAGCCTATCCAGAAATGCTATACCCAGGGAGCTCATGCTTAGGTTCGATGACATCGGGGATAACATGGTAAGAGCCGCTCTAGCGCTGAAGGAGTCCGTGGAGAACATGAGAGATTATCCAGATATCTCTCTGGAGCATCTGGCTGATCTGGATGAAGCTGAGAGGGAGTTCGATGTACTACACGAGGAGTTGTTGACCATTATGGTTGAGATCAAGACCCGGATAGATCCCGTGGACGCGATACTCCTCATGCACTTCATAGATTTCTGTGAGAACTCCGTTGATCTGATGCAGGATTCTGGCGATATTATCAGACTAGTGATCTCTAAGCACTCGGTGTGGTCAGTGAGAGGATAGGAGAGACTTAAAATCCAATCTCCTGTAGATCCCACCCCTTCATCACCCTCTTAACCTCCTCGATTATTCTGCTCACAACCTCCATCATGAACCTTTCCGCGGACTCTCTCGGCGGGATCTCAACGGAGTCGTTCTCGCCGTACAAGAGAATGGATCCTGGAGCTGGTATTGGTTCTACTCCTTTCCTGCATAGGTAGATCTGCTCCCTGAGGTCTTGACTTCTGACCAGTGAGTCGTCTATCACCATCATAGCTGCGGTCTCCTCCGTGCCAGCATGACCACCGACAGAGCCGAGGATCTCCTTGGAGATCTCCTCACCGTATATCCACCAGTGAATTATGAGACATCTAGTTCCATACCTGATCCAAATCCTCTTACATGCGGATTTGAGGGCATCAACGTGATCTTTGGATCCATGGCCGTTGAGCACGATCACTCTGTCGAGACCGTTCTGGGTGAGAGCTGTCAGGACATCCCCAAAATAGGACTCGAGAGAATCCTTAGATATAGTCATGGACCCGGGATACGCAAGGAGGGAGGACACCACTCCATAGCTTATGGGAGGCGCTATCAGAGCATTTAGCTCGTCTGCTATTCGCTCTGCTATCCACTCAGGTATCATGAAATCTGTTCCGAGTGGAAGATGTGGTCCGTGGGCTTCGATGACCCCTACCGGGAGTATCACTGTGTCCGTTTCTTCAACCGCCTCAGCAAACTCCCGCCAGTTAAGCCTCCACAGCCTCCTCTCCACGTCAGATCACACCCCTTTTTCTGAGGAAGGAGGTCACCACATCCTCTAAATTGGGCCTTCCTATCTCCTGAAGCTCGTATTTCACGTGAACTGTTGGTTTATCTATCCTCAGGTACCTGCTCAGATCCGTCGGAGTTCCTAGAATCACAGAGTCAACTGGCATAGAGTTTATCGTCTCTTCCAACTCTCTCATCTGCTTGGGGCTATATCCAACTGCTGGAAGAACTTCCTTGAGGTGAGGATACTCCTCGAAGGTTTTCTTCATTGAGCCCTCTGCATAGGGCCGTGGATCTATTATCCTCCTGGCCCCCAGCTTCCTGGCCACCAGGTATCCTGCCCCATATCCCATTCCCCCGTGGGTCACAGTAGGTCCATCTTCAACCACTACAACGTCCTTTCCCCTCACAAGCTCAGGTTCAAGCACTGAATAGGGAATAGCTGCCTCTATAATCTGAGCTCTTGGGTTTACGGATCTCACATTGTTGATCAGTCTGAGAACTTCCTCTCTGGAGGCTGTGTCTACTTTGCTAACTATTACGACGTCTGCACACCTTATGTTCATACTCCCGGGCCAGTAAGTGAGCTCATGTCCAAGCCTGAGAGGATCAGCCACCGTTATCCAGAGATCCGGCTTAAAGAAGGGAAAGTCGTTGTTGCCTCCATCCCACAGTATGACGTCGGCCTCCTTCTCAGCTTCCCGCAATATCTTCTCGTAATCAACACCAGCGTAGACCACATTGCCCATTTTTATATGAGGTTCATAATCCTCTCTCTCCTCTATGGTCGTCTTGTACCTCTCCAGATCACTCAGGGATGAAAACCTCTGAATCATCTGCTTCCTTAAGTCCCCGTAGGGCATTGGATGTCTGACAACCACGACCTTAAGACCGAGATCCTTCACTATCTTGGCCACCCTCCTGCTAGTAGGACTCTTGCCACATCCAGTTCTCACCGCTGTCACGGCTACGACAGGCTTCTTGGACTTAAGCATAGTATCCCGAGGACCGAGCAGCATAAAGCTCGCTCCGTTAGCCTGAGCTATAGCACACCTCTCCATCACGTACTGATGACTGACGTCGCTGTAAGAGAACACCACCAGGTCAACACCCTTCTCTCGAATGATTTTGGAGAGGTCACTCTCCGGCAGTATAGGTATCCCCTCGGGGTAAAGATCTCCCGCCAACTCTGAAGGGTAGATTCTTCCCCATATATCGGGGAGTTGAGCCGCCGTGAAGGCCACAACCTCATAGCTAGGATTGTTTCTGAAAAAGACGTTGAAATTATGAAAATCCCTGCCGGCGGCACCCATGATAACGACCCTTCTCCTTCTTTCCATGAGCAACACCTGATCAGATTTTTGTTACAAGTAGCTCAAAATCTTTAACATCAAGCAGTGAGTTATGGTTGGGCTTGCACCATGGGATTCAGCGAGCTCGATATCATCAGAGAGATCATTAGGCTCGTTCCGAAAGATCCACATGGCCTTTTAGAGATCGGGAAGGATGATTCATTTGCTAGACGTATGGAAAACGGCATTTACGTCTTCAACTCAGACATGATGACCCAGTCCTCCGACATGTTGCCGGGCATGAACCTCAGAAACTTCTCCAGAAAATGCGTCATAGCCAACATCTCTGATCTAGCGTCGAAAGGAGCTGAGCCCATTCTTTTCATGTGTTCCCTGGGAATACCGGGTGGTTCTTCTCTTCTCGAATGCCGCGAGCTTCTGGAGGGAATCGTAGAGGGAACCAGTGAGTATTCCACGTATCTGGTCGGAGGGGACATCAGCAGGGCAGAGGAGTATGTAATAGATGGATTCTCTGTGGGGTTGGTTAGAGGAAAGCTCATCTCCAGGTCAGGGGCTAGAGAAGGAGATGTCATATATTCTACAGGACTCTTCGGCTTGACCTGGATTGGATATCGAATACTGTTGGAGGGACTTGAGACCCCAGGAGATCTGAGGACCAGGGCTCTTGAGCTGTTGTACAGACCGAGAGCCCATGTGAGAGAGGGAGTTCTCATATCTGAGAATGGATTAGCCACGTCATCAACTGATAGCAGCGATGGCCTTTACAGAGCTCTCCTGAATATTTCTGAGGCCAGTGAAGTGAGCGCTGTCGTGGAGAACTTGCCAATAGATCCTGAAGCGGAGGAGTTCCTACTGGAGGTAGGGATAGATCTCGTGGAACCGACATTCTATGGTGGAGAGGAATACTGCCTGGTCTTCACGACCCCTCAGAGCAAAACCAGGATTCTTGAGGATCTGTTTTCCGATCTGAGGATCCCTCTCTATAGGATAGGAAGAATAGGTCAAGGAAGAGGTGTGTTCATGCGGAAGGATGGGTCCTTGCTGAGGCTCCCCCCCGGGGGATGGATCCACACTTTTCAAACCTGAGAAACACGATCACATCTTATCTATTGAGACCTTCATGCCTGTTGTTATGGATTTCACACTCTCCAAACCGGAGAGAATTTCTCCAAGCTTGGTAACTCTACCGCCTGAGATGGTGATTTTCCTCAGAGCAATCACAAGCATGCTGTTTCCTACGTCAAGGCCTACCTCCCCTTCGTTTAAGATCTTCGCTGGTGACTCAAGCACACCCTCGACATCAACGGATATGTACACTGCGGAATCGGATCTTATCGCTAGACCTCTCATGGGAAGATTTCTGTAAATCCTTTCTATTGAAATTGGGGACAAGATCCTCTTCAGGGATATCTCAGCCTCTCTTCCGTTGACTTTGATCTTTATGATGTACCTTTCCAGTTCAACCAATTTCAGGGGCACCTCCTGTCAGCGTGCTCTGTAGATTCTGAGCTTTGAGTAGCCGTCAACACATACAACAAGCCCCTCCTTCTCAAAAACCCTCAGAAGCTTCTTTGCGACACTGATCCTTATGCCATATTTGGAGGCCAGAGACTGTGGTGTAACAGTCTTAGCCTTTTTCACATATTTCCTTATCTCCTCCTCGAGTTCAGGCGTGACCTCTATTGATCGGACCTGTTTCTCCTCTGAGCTCATGTAAAAACCTCCTCCTCTGTGCCAGTAGAACCCGGGGAGAATCAATATTTAAAAATTTAATCTCGGGCTTATGCTTGGCTTTTTCTCAACTGTAGGGGCTTATCCGTCCCTTTACCAACTCTAAAACCGAACTTATAGCTGAATCCATATAACGTTTCGTAATTTTCCAGTCCTTTAAAGGTTAGTCTCCCATCCTCGCTAACTTCAAGCGTGCATCTGTTCTGGCTGTCCGCCACGTTTGGAACCTTCGCAACAATTGTGATGGACGGCCTTCCCCCTCCAGATGGACGAGCCCTCGGGGACAGATCCCGCATCCATTCAGTTCGGGCCCATCCAGCCTGCCCCTCTCGCCACCCGTCCAGAGAGGAGCCCATGTTATGCATCCCTGAATCGCTTCTTCATAAGGATTTCTATTGTGCAAAGGCCTTCATGCGCTGCGAATGCGATGTTGTGCGTTCCTGCACCCCCCTGGAGACCTACTGTGTGTTTATCCACTAATGTTTATCGGATTTGTTGTAGTTACGTAAGGCGATCTCCAGCGATTCCAGTTCTTCAAGCCTGCTCTTGACCTTATCCTCGAGGTTCTTAAGCTCCTCTTTCTTCTTCTGGATTTCCCTGTCTAATTCGTCTTTCATGGAGAGAAAACTCTCCATCTTTGCTTTCTCCAGATAGATCCGTGCCTCTTCGGAGTTCAGTCTCTTTTCCCTCTCCGACAGCTCCTCGTACAATCTTGTAAACTTTTTGAGAGAGTCCCTAAGCTCTTTTAAGTCATCTGAGTGTGATTTCAATGAGTCAAGGACTTCCCTCACATCCTTGATCACGTTTGAGATGTCCAGCACAGACCTACTCAACCCCTCCCTAAGCAACCCCGATATGGTGTTGAGGGACTCCTGGAGATCTCTTTTAACTGATTTCAAATACACCACTTCATCTTCCAACATATTTTTCTTAGCTTTAAGAGAGGAGATCTTCGAATCCAGGTCGGCGACCATGGTCTCCAGTTCGTCTGTTTGAAGCTTGAGTTCCTTCTTTCTGTCCTCGAGCAGCTTGACTTCCTCAGTCAAAGCGTCCTTGTTTGCCTCTAGAACCGTGATCTCAGAAGCAAGCCTTTCTCTTCCTTCTTTCATGCTCTCTATGTCCTTCTCAAGCTCTTCCATCTCTTTCCTTAAGACATTAAGTCTTCTTGCATTTTCTTCGATTTCACCCTCAAGAGCATTTTTCTTTATGGTGAGCGAGCTAACCTCATAGGTTAGTCTCTTGTACTCCTTGACAAGCCGAGAGATTTCGGTTCTCATAGCGTTCACATCAGATTTTATCTCCTGAAGATGCATTTCCTCCATCTCAAGGTTATGTGGATCCTCTGACATCTGAACAGCCCTTCAAGAAAGATTATATCCATTGTTCATTTTAATCTTACCCGGTCCCCTATGAGCGAGGTCGTTAGAGAATTTCTTGATCCTGAAAAGACGATAGCCGTCGTTGGAGCTACAAATAATCCTGAGAAGTGGGGATACAGGCTTTACAGATTTTTCAAGAGCAGATATAAGGAGGTCTTTCCTGTGAATCCGAAGTACAGAAGAGTACTGGGAGATACATGTTACCCCTCGCTCAAAGCGCTGCCGAAAACTCCTGACATAGTGGATCTCGTTGTGAGATCAGATATCGCTGTCAAGTACGTCGAGGAGTGTGTGGAGCTTGGAATTAAAATGGTTTGGTTTCAGCCGGGATCAGAGAGTGAGGCTGCCTTAGAGCTCTGTAGAAAGCATGGAATAAAGGAGGTTCACGGCATGTGCCTCATGGAGGAAGGAAAGAGGTCTGCTGTCCCGATGTCCCCGGTCTTCAGCTTGGAAGAGGAAAGCAGAGGACCATAAGAGTGGAATATAAGATTGAGCCGAGAACCTTCCTGTGCTTCGATACTCCAGTGTATTCATCGAGTGGGGGAGGATGGGGAAACATCATCATGAGGAAGACTATTATCAGTGCCATCATTGGACTCACTGGAATCGTGAGCAGGGCTGCTAGCCATCCCACCACTGTTCTCTTTTTGGCGTCCGCCAGAAGCGAATATGCCACGTGCCCTCCGTCGAGTTGAGAAGCAGGCAGTAGATTCAGGAATGTGACTATCAGTCCGATTATGCCGGCGATGGCGAGGGGAGAGAGGAGGAGCATCTCCCTCGGTGTCACGCCCAAGATATATTCATATATATGTACTAGTACTGGCATGGGAAGAGCTGCCACCTCCCCACTCCTCTCCCATTGAGCAGCGATTGCGGATGGGACCACATGTGACGTTAAAACCCCAGCGAAGGAGACCACTACAGCCACGATAAAGCCCGCCACCGGACCGGATATTCCGAGATCAAAGAGCTCATCTCTGTTTATGGGGATCTTTCCGCTCGTTATCAGAGCACCCAGGGTCCCGTAAGGAGGAATGAAAGGTATGAAGTATGGGAGCTCCACCTCGCCGCCCCACTTTATGTTTGAGATTATATGTCCGCTCTCATGGATGCCAAGAATTGACATCAGACCCAACACGTACAATATCGCTCCTTGAACCACATCCATCTTCACCCCTATCCTGGCCAAGAGGGAGGCTGTTCCCAGGGAGAGGAGATATCCTGACGCAGCTACAGTGAACATCGTGATCATCAACAAGATCATCTGTCTTCTACTGGACCTTCTCGATCTCGAAGAGGCCTCTGGTATGTTCCTCAGGAGAAGAAGTGGTCGACTGTTCTCCCCTCTGAGCAGCTTGGGTATGATCCCCCGAGGTACAAGCTTTTTGGCTAGATCAGCGAATTTTTTCTTTATTATTTCCTCAGATTCGGGTTCAAGATCAAAATTTATTCCGCTTTCGGTCAGTATGAAGTCTCTGACCTCGAAGCTCGCTCTGACCACCTTGAGAAGTTCTTCTACATCCATCGAGCTCAACAGAGAGCTGGAGATATAAAAGGATATGTTTATAGGGAGGAAATGCGCACTCTAATGACCTGAAGAGCAAACTGGGGATTGTCGGTGATCTCTCTTGAGGGAGGACTTCAGGGTGAGATACTTTCAATCCGAGGACGTAGCGTCTGTTCAAAGGTTAAACCAAGTGTTCCTCCCGGAACACTATCCCATATACTTCTTTCATGAGAACCACCGCAGATTCCCGAAGGCTTTTCTTGTAGCTGAGATAAAGGGAAGTATCGTGGGATATGTTATGTGTCGTGTAGAGAAGGCATTTCTGTGGAGAAAGACCCTTAATATGGGACATGTCCTATCGGTAGCTGTCGATAGAAACTACAGGAGGAGAGGTATAGGCAGGGCCCTTATGATCGAAGCTGAGAAGAACCTTCGCTCGGAATATGGATGTAACTTGATATATCTGGAGGTCCGTGTGTCCAATGAGCCGGCAATAAATCTCTACAAGAAACTTGGGTACAGAAAGCTGGGCGTGATACCTAGATATTATCATGATGGGGAGGATGCTTACCTTATGTTTAAGATAGTCTCCCCGGATACCACTGAAAGAGACGTAATGGAGAGCTTGGGAGGCAGGGTAAGGGAGAGGGAACTTTTTTAGCATTCGTGCTAGTTAGAAAATAGGAGATGCCCAAGTCTAGGTCTAGGTTGAGGAGGATAGATATAACCTCCTTAAGAGATCCCTTCTCCTTGATAAGGATTGCTAAAGAGGTCCAGAAGCTAAATTCTGGAGAGTCCTTGGAATTTATCGTGGGAGATAAGGAGACCGTGGAGGACCTGAGTTCGTGGTCGGCCAGAACAGGAAATCCAGTTGATATAAGGAGGAAGGGAGACTTCTGGATTGTTAGGGTGAATAAAGTTGGTTGAGAGCAGGATTAAGGATTCAAGATTAGCTCCGGAGGGGAGAAAAAGGGTTAAGTGGGCAGAGATGCACATGCCAGTTCTCATGAGGCTTAAGAACAAGTTCATTCGGGAGAAACCCTTTGAAGATCTGCGAGTTTCAGCTTGTTTACACGTCACCAAGGAGACAGGGGCGCTGGTCAGGGTTCTGAAAGCTCTTGGAGCGGAGGTCTTTCTCGCGGCATCCAATCCCCTGTCAACTCAGGACGATGTAGCTGCCTTTCTCGCTGAGGAGGGCATCCATGTAGTGGCTAAGAGGGGAGAAACTTCTGAGGAATACTTTCAGGCCATTGAGTCCGTGTTGAAAGCTAATCCAGATCTTACGATGGATGATGGAGGCGATCTGACAGTAAAAGCTACGGAAATGGGAATTAAAGCTGTGGGAGGTACGGAGGAAACCACAACAGGAGTCATAAGGATCAAGGCGTTGGAGAGAGAGGGCAAACTTCTTTATCCTATTATCGCAGTCAACAACGCTGAAACCAAGTGGGATTTCGATAACGTGCACGGTACAGGACAGAGTGCTCTAGATGGAGTTCTTAGAGCGACCAATATACTCATAGCTGGAAAAAAGGTCGTTGTGGCTGGTTTCGGCCATGTAGGAAGAGGGATTGCCATAAGAACGCGGGGACTTGGAGCTAGAGTGATAGTGACTGAGGTGGATCCCATAAAAGCCCTTAAGGCCGTGATGGAGGGCTTTGATGTCATGAAGATGGAGGAAGCAGCTAAGATTGGAGATATCTTCATAACAGCTACAGGAAATAGAGATGTCATAAGGGGGGAGCATTTCAGGCTGATGAAGGATGGTGCCGTACTGGCCAATGCTGGACATTTCAACGTTGAGATCTCAGTGGATGACCTTGAGAGAATTAAGAGAGAAAAGAGATTGATACGAAAAAACGTTGTTGAGTACGATCTAGGCGGGAAGAGGATCTATCTTCTAGCAGAGGGGCGGCTCGTAAACTTGGTAGCAGCTGAGGGACATCCAAGTGAGGTAATGGATATGAGCTTCTCCGATCAGGTACTGGCGTTGAAGTACCTGCTTGATAACAGAGGTGAACTTGAGGCCCGCGTGTACGAGCTCCCAAGGGATTTGGATTGTATGGTGGCTGAGATGAAATTGAAGAGTATGGGAATAGAAATAGACTCTCTTACAAGGGATCAGAGAGAGTACTTGAGGAGCTGGAGGGTCTGACCGGCGAACGTAAACATTTTATAAGGCATTAAAGAGAACTCCTGGTTGAAGGTGATTGAATGGGACTTGAGTACGTGTATGCTGCTCTGCTCTTACATGAGCTGGGGAAATCTCCAAGTGAAGAGGATATATCCAACGTGCTTAAAGCTGCTGGAGTTGAGCCAGATGCAGCTAGGGTGAAGCAGCTCGTCGAAGCTCTTGGAAAGGTAGATCTCGACGAGCTCATATCAAAGGCGACTGCTGCTCCTGTTGTAGCCACTCCGGCTACCGCTCCACCAAGCGCTGAGTCTAAGGAAGAGAAGAAGGAGGAAGAGGAAAAGGAGGAGGTCGCTCTCGAAGGGCTTGGAGCCCTCTTCGGTTGAAGATCACCAATTTTTTATCTTTTGGCCTTCTGCTCCTCTTCGATCGAGTATGCAGCTTGATCTTACTGAATCACTCAGGTTGAACTTCTTCAGGGAACATGGATACATCAGGAAGAAATGTCCCATCTGTGGAAAACACTTTTGGACCACTAATCCGGATAGAAAAACCTGTGGAGAAGCTCCCTGCGAACCTTACACTTTTATCGATCGAAAACTATTGGACAGGAGCATAGATCAGGTCAGAGAGGATTTCTTGTCCTTCATGGAAAGGGAGGGTCACACCAGGGTGAACAGATACCCTGTGGTATGCAGGTGGAGAGATGATCTGTTCTTGACAAGCGCCTCCATAGTGGACTTCCAGCCTTTCATAACCGCTGGCTTGGTGCCTCCTCCCGCCAATCCACTGACGATCTCCCAGCCATGCATAAGGATGAAGGATGTCGACAAGGTCGGGCTCACCCTTGGGAGGCACCTCACGATTTTTGAGATGATGGCACACCACGCCTTCAATACAAGGACGGAGAAGGTTTACTGGAAGGAGAGAACCCTCGAATTATTTCATAAATACGCATTAGAGGTGCTGGGGCTCTGTGAGGATGAGATAACATACAAGGAGGGTATCTGGAGAGGAGGAGGTAACGCCGGACCGGATGTTGAGCCCATAGCAGGAGGGTTGGAGATAGCCACCTTGGTGTTCATGGAATACAAGGAGGAAAATGGAATGCTTCGCCCAATGGAGACTAAGGTCGTCGACACTGGCTACGGTCTGGAGAGAATAACCTGGTTCCTGCGTGGAGGGCCCACAGCCTTCGACGTGGTCTACGAAGGGCTAGTTAAAAAATTCTTTGACCTTCTCGGTGTTAAGAGACCAGAAGAGAAGATCCTGCTTGAATACTCCAGAATCTCCTCCTTAATGTCGAAGATTGAGGCAGGAGAGAGCTTGTGGAGCCTTAGAAAAAGGGCTGCTGAGTCCATGGAGATGAGCCTGGAGGAGCTGGACTCCCTGCTCACACCAATGGAAATGGCCTTCGCTGTTCTGGATCACACAAAGGCCGTAGCCTTTATGCTGGCTGATGGACTGGTTCCCTCGAACGTCCAGGAGGGGTATCTGGGTAGACTGCTCATAAGAAGGACTTTAAGACTCCTTAAGAAGCTGGAGGTCAACGTTGAATTATCCGAGCTCATCGACATGCAGCTTGATCATTGGTCCAAGGCATTTCCTGATATCTTGGAGGCCAAGGACAACATCCTAGAGATTGTGAACATGGAACAAAGGAGGTTCGAGGAAACACTGAGGCGAGGAAGAAACACTGTACTTAAGGAGGTGAAAAGAAGGAGAAAGATAGATATGGACTTCTTGATTGAGGTCTATGACTCTCACGGGATTCCCCCAGAGCTTGTTGAGGAGATAGCTAAGGAGAGAGGAATTGAAGTCAAGGTTCCTGATAACTTCTATGAACTTGTGGCAGCTAGGCATGAGAGACCTGAGATCAGGCCACCGGAGATACCTGAGAGCCTGGAGCAGATCAGGAACTTTAAGAAAACGGAGCTCCTATTCTACGAAAACCCCTACTCGTTCGAATTCAAGGCTAAAGTTCTCGGAGTAGTTGGAGACGCCTTGATCTTGGATAGAACGATCTTTTATCCGGAGGGAGGGGGCCAACCGTGTGATATCGGTATAATAAAACATAGAAGTGGGGATTTTCATGTCTTTAACGTTGAGAAGGTTGCGGGGAGAGTTTTACATCATGTTACAGGAGATCTCTCGATGATAAGGCCAGGGGACATCGTCAGAGGTAGGATCGATTGGGATAGGAGAGCTGAGCTTATGAGAAACCACACGGCCACTCATATAATACTCGGAGCCGCTAGAAAGATCCTAGGGAAGCACGTATGGCAATCTGGAGCTCAGAAGGGTGTTTCTGAGAGCAGACTAGATGTAACTCACTATAAGAGCTTGAGCGATGAAGATCTGCTGAAGATCGAGCTTGAGGCCAACAGGGTGATCATGGAGAACAGAGAAGTTAAGACCTTCTGGATGCCGAGAACCGACGCTGAGAAGAAGTACGGGTTTGTGCTCTACCAAGGAGGTGTGGTGCCGGATCCCATCCTCAGAGTAGTTGAGATAGAGGGGTTCAACGTACAGGCTTGCGCTGGAACACACATCAGGAGAACCGGTGAGATCGGATTTATAAAGATATGGAAATCCAGGAGGATACAGGATGGTGTTGTCAGGCTCGAGTTCAGCGCTGGGGAATCCGCCGTGAAGAGGACGAGCAGATGTTACGTTAACCTCAAGAGGATAGCAGATAAGATGGGAGTGCACCCCGAGAAGACATACGAGCACTTTGAGAAGATCCTCGAGGAGAACAGAAGATTGAGCAAGGAGTTGCATGAGGAGAGAGTCAAAAGGCTGATGGATAAATTGCACGCGACATTAGACTCAGCGGAGAGAGTGAACGACCTAAGGGCCGCAGTCTTGGAGGATGATGTCAGCGACAGGAATGCGATCATAGAAGCCTTGGATAACATCGTCGGTGACAATAGCGATGTCATAGTCATGGTTCTTGGACCAAGGAAGGAGGGAGTTGAGTTCCACATCATAGCAGGAAAGTCCGCTGTGGATAAGGGCGTAGGCGCTAATCTCGTAGCTAAGAGACTTACTGACGAACTTGGGGGTGGTGGTGGAGGTTCCCGTATCTTGGCCAGCGGTCTGATTAAATGCTTGGATGTGAGGAGAATCAAATGCTGGTTCCTGGAGATCCTAAGGAGGACAGAATAGTCCTAGCATCCAAAGAGCTTAAGGTTCTGGCTGCCCTGGGATACAGCATGAACCAGTCCATTAGGATGGTCTCGGAAAAGCTCCAGCTCAGAAGGGAAGAGATATTCGCTGTCAGGAAGGTGATGCGGTGGCCGGACGAAGCTCTAAGAAACGCCATAAAGAAGATTCCCCCCTGGCTTGTCGAGGAGCGGATCCTGAGGATCGATGGATATAACGTCCTTCAAACAATAGATGCTCTGTTATCCGGAGAACCGGTGTACTTATCAACAGATGGATTTTTGAGGGACATCAGATCTTCTTACCGTTCTCCGAAAAGGATCCACCTGGAGAGAGCTCTCAACGTTCTTGTCAGCGAGCTCAGTTCGCTATCACCACGTGAAGTTGAGATCGTGTTTGACAGTCAGATCTCGAGAAGCGGAGAGCTCGCTAGAAAAGCCACTGAGGAGATCTCCTCGGTGGGGCTTAGAGGGAGGGGAATCAGCGAGAAATCTGTTGATCTGTATGTTTCGGATGCAGAGGTATCTGCTAGCAGCGATTCGGTGATTATATCGAAGGCTAAAGCAGTGGTAGACCTACCAGAGCTGGTTCTTCAGCGAGTTGGAGGGAGGGCCATCTGGATATAACTTTTTGAGTAAGAAAGAGGCCTCAGAGAAGGGTTTCCATGAAACTTCCAAGGACTGTTGACTGGGTGGAGGGAAAGGTTGTCCTCATAGATCAAAGAGCCCTGCCAGAGAAGCTGACCTTTGTGGAGTGTGAGTCTGTGGACTGTGTCACTGAAGCCATAAAGAAGATGATCGTGAGGGGGGCTCCAGCTATAGGAGTCGCCGCTGCCCTAGGGTTGATTCTCTCTCTTAAGGAAGGACCTTCGTACGATAACCTGGTGAGAGCGGCAGAAAAACTTAAGAGAACGAGACCAACGGCCATTAATCTTTTCTGGGCGATAGGAAGAGTTCTTAGTAGAGCCAAGTCGGCGATATCGATGGGTGAGGATCTGTATCATGCCGTAGAGGATGAGGCCCTCAGGATTCTTGAGGAGGACGAGAGAACCAATAGGAGGATAGGTGAAGTAGGATCTGAGTTGATAGAGGATGGGTCCACTGTCATGACGATATGCAACGCTGGATCCTTTGCTACAGTGAGATACGGAACCGCCCTGGCTCCAATTTACGTTGCCAAGGAGAGAGGAAAGGACGTCACTGTGGTAGCGCTTGAGACGAGACCTGTACTTCAGGGAGCGCGGATTACAGCATTTGAGCTCGGTCTCGAGGGAATTCCCGTTAAGTTGATAGTGGATGGAGCTTCCGGTTATTTTATGAGAAATCACGAGGTCGATCTGGTGATTGTGGGGGCTGACAGGATACTTCGCGATGGAACCCTCTACAACAAGATAGGAACCTACAGCTTAGCAATAGTTTCTCGACATCACAGAGTTCCCTTCTACGCAGCTGCACCGACCTCCACAATAGACATGAGCTCTAAGAAGGAGGATGTTATCATAGAGATGAGGGATCCCTCGGAGGTGATGTTCATGGCAGGCAGGAGGATCGCTCCTGAATCAGCTGAAGTCCTAAATCCAGCCTTTGATGAGACCCCACCCGATCTTGTGACCGGAATAATAACAGAAAAAGGGCTGATTAGGCCCCCCTTCGAGGAGAGCCTTAGGTCGGTAATGTGCTAGCTTAAAAGCCTGGTTTTCTCACCTTAACGACATCCTTGTTGACCAAGGTAGGCGGTACCTTACCATTCTTGAACGTTATGAGGTTTTCTGCCACTATCTCAGCCATTTTGCTCCTGGTGTCAAAGCTCGCACTGGCGATGTGTGGAGTGAGTATCACGTTCTCCAAGGTTAGGAGAGGATCATCTGGAGGTAGAGGTTCCTCTTCGAAGACATCTAACGCTGCTCCAGCTATCCACTTCTCCTTTAGAGCTTTGTAGAGGGCCTTCTGATCTACGACCTTGCCCCTGGAGGTGTTGATTAGGTAGGCAGTGGGCTTCATCATCCTAAGCTCTCTCTCGCCTACCAGATGATACGTATCCTTTGTCAGAGGGGTGTGGAGCGAAACGAAGTCTGACTCCTTGAGGAGCGTCTCTAGATCAACATACTCCACTCCTAATTCCTTCTCCAGATCATGTCTGCGCATGACGTCGTAGTAGAGGACCCTCATATTGAAGCCTCTCTTCATCCTTCTGGCAACAGCTGAGCCTATTCTGCCAAGGCCAACTATCCCTATAGTCTTCCCATGTACGTCCCGACCCAGAAACATCAGGGGATGCCACCCCACTCTCCATTTTCCAGATCGTACATACTTGTCGGCTTCGACAACCCTCCTAGCTATGGAGAAGAGAAGAGCAACAGCGAAGTCAGCGGTGGTCTCTGTCAAGACACCCGGAGTATTCGTCACGTAAATTCCTTTTCTTGTAGCGGCTTCCAGATCTATGTTATCGAACCCGACAGCGTACTGAGCAATTATACGGAGACCTGGTGCGGCCTCCATGACCTCTTCGTCTATTGGATCTGTTAGAAGGGAGACAAGCGCTTGCTTATCCTTTATCCTGTTTATGATCTCCTCCTTCGAAGGAGGAGCCTCTCCTGGCCAGAGCTCGACCTCAAAATTTTCTCTTATCCTGGATAATCCCCTCTCGGGTATCTTCCTGGTCATAAACAGCTTGGGCTTCAAGGTTCCTCACTGCAATGAATTCCCGAGAAAAGTGATAAAGATTTATTGGGGTCAGTTAAGTCTGTGGTTGAGCGTTGTTGTGAGAATCTTTGGTTGGAGATCAGGACCCGTGACGGAAAAATTTTATCAGAGTCTCCCACGCCAACTTTTATATTCTTGAGTCAGGAGATTTTTTCAGGGATCAGGCAGATATGCCCGAAGAGAAGGATGAGGAGCAGGTTCAGGAGGAGATCTCCGACGACCTGACAGAGCTCGAGGGAGTAGGACCAGTCACAGCTAAGAGGTTGATAGGCGCGGGATATACTACATTGGAATCCCTCGTCCTGGCAACAAGCTCTGAACTAGCTGCTGCTACTGGGATCACGGAGTCCGCTGCTAGAAAAATAATAGCTGCTGCCAGAAAGAGACTAAACGTTGAGGTGATGTCCGCCTACGACTATTACCTTCAGAGGAAATCAGTACAGAGGATAACAACCGGTTCCAGAAAGCTGGATGACCTTCTCGGTGGAGGTATTGAGACTCAGGCCATCACTGAGATATACGGACCTTACGGGTCTGGAAAAACCCAGCTCTGCCATCAAGTCGCTGTAACAGTGCAACTTCCTCCTGAAAAGGGAGGGCTTGGAAGAACAACTCTTTTCATAGACACTGAAGGTACTTTTAGACCGGAAAGGATAGTTCAGATCGCTGAGAGGTTCGAACTTGATTCTGAGGAGGCCTTGAAGGCCATTCTGTATGCTAGAGCCTTCACAAGTGATCATCAGATGATAGTAACGGAGAAGGCTGAATCCTTGATGAAGGAAAGGGATATAGGGATAATAATAGTTGATTCGTTGATAAGCCACTTCAGGGGCGAGTACGTCGGTAGAGAGTCGTTAGCAGCCAGACAACAGAAGCTGAACAGATATTTACACAAGCTGTTGAAGCTTGCTCTGGGTTATAACGCCGCCGTACTCGTCACAAATCAGGTAGTAGCAGATCCAGGAACATTCTTCGGTGATCCAAACAAACCAGCAGGAGGGCATGTGCTCGGCCACGGGGTAACTGCCAGGCTTTACATAAGGAGGGCAAAGAAGGGACTCAGACAGATAACTCTTGTGAAAAGCCCTTACCTACCCGAAGCTTCTATTGAGGTCAAGATAACAGAAAGAGGAGTGGAGGACGCTTAGGATAATTCTATAGAATTTCTCCTCTCTCATATAGGGTTTTCCTCCTGTTGAACTCCTCCACCGTGGATATCTTTCTAGCAGGCACCCCAGCCACGACCGAACCAGGCTCGACGTCCTTTGTGACAACAGACCCCGCTGCTACAACGGATTCCTCCCCTATACACACTCCAGATATCAGCGTGGAGTTGGCACCTATCACCGCGCGCGACCCTATAGTTACACCCACCAACCTCTTACTTGGCGGGTATCTGTCGTTTGTTATCACCACAAAGGGACCCAAGAACACATAGTCACCGATCACGGTCTCGGGAGGGATGTAGTTTCCGCTCTGTATGCTTACGTTCCGGCCTATTTTCACCCTGCCATCCACTATGGTGTTAGAGCCTATCAGGGTCTCCTCTCCTATCACGGTGTCCTCCCTTATCATGACGTGATGTCCTGTCTTCACCCTCCTGGAGATGGAGACTCCCTCGTATATCACGCTATGGCTTCTTATGAAGCAGTTGTCCCCTATGAGGGATCCCTCGCTCACCTCATCATAGAGATCCAGAGAGAGCTTGTTAAGGTCCTTTATTTTTTGATATCTGGGATATCCGATTATCGTTCCTAGTCCAAGCACTGTTCCCCTCCCTATCCTCGAGGTGCCCAGGACGAAGCACCCACCCTCGAGAAGAGCTCCATCCAAGCAAGCCTTTTTAGAGAGATATCCAGACAACATACGAGTGATGTGTTCGTGAGATATATTAAGGTGCACGTTAACGGGAACACCCTCATCGTGCCCCTCAACACGAGATGTGAGGATCTCATGAAGATCCTAAGGTTGAACAAAGAGGCTTATCTGCCTATAATTGAGAGGAAACCCCGTCCGGACGATTGCTATCTGAATGATGGCGATGAGATCCATTTGATCAGAATAACAATCCACGAAGAGTCGGTGACTAAGGATGAGAAGGGTCTGTGATCTCTGTGGTTGTTCTGAAGCAGTAGTAACGTCGAGTTATGGTAAAGCTATGTGTAAAGATTGTCTTGAGAGATCTATCATCAGGAGGTCCTTTGCTGAGCTCAGGACAGGTATATCTGAAGGAGATCTTGTCGTAGTTGCACTATCAGGAGGAAAGGATAGCTCCTTAGCCCTATGGTGCATTTACAAGTACAGAGAATTGAGCTCCGTTGAGTTCGCATTGAAGGCAGTCACTATAGATGAGGGAAGCCCGTACAGAAGACATGCCATAGAGGCAGCCAGATCGCTGTGCAAGGAACTGGAGGTGGAGCACGTGCTTGTCAACATGAGAGATTATCAAGGCATCTCGGTCTCCGACCTACTCCGCTTAGAACACTTACCCAATAAAAGAAGTATGTGCACCTACTGCGGTGTTCTCAGAAGGCAGACTCTGAACATCGTCGCTAGGAAGTTGGGAGCGAACAAGGTCGTAACAGGTCACAACTTAGATGATATCATACAGACCTTTTTCATGAACATGGTTCGTGGAGATGTCAACGCCCTGGCTAGGTTTCTCAGCAGGGCTACCCCTATAAGAGAGCTGATACCTAGGGTTCGACCACTTCTCATGATCAGGGAGAAGGAGATAGCTGCTTTTGTGGCTGCAAAAGGAATAACAGCTCATTTTGGCAAGTGCCCTATGGTCAGAGGAATGAGGATCCGGATGAGGAGGGCTCTAGACGAGCTTGAAGTTTCCAGTGTAGGTTTCAAGTCAAAGATCCTTCCCAACATGATAAAGATTCTTGATAAAGCTAGATCTGATCTGAGTATGAGACTGAACTTGCACGTCTGTGAGAGGTGTGGGGAGCCAAGTGCGGAGAGAATATGTAAGGCCTGCCAGCTCAAGATGGAGCTCAGAGGCCTCATCTGAAATGAAGGCATATTTTTATTGAGATCCGATGAGATATGCTTGATCTTCATGGTGTGGACTAACCTAGTAGAGCTCAAGAGACCGCAGAGAAGGACAGAGGTAGCAATAGCTGGCTTTCCTGGAGTAGCCAACGTCGGTGGCCAAGTTCAATCGTATCTCAGAAGTAAGCTCAATGGAGAACCTATAGCTAGACTCTATTCTGAACATCTCCTCCTTCCAGGGAACGTGGCCGGGATCCTCATAGAGCCCAATGGGGAGTTTTCTCTCCCATCAATTGATTTTAATCTAGTAACGAATAAAAAAGGAGATCCTTTCATCTTAGTACACAGCCACGTGCAACCTCTCCCATGGGGACAGCTGGAGATAGCACATCAATGTATAGATTACCTGGAAGGACTGGGAGTAAAGAGGATCGTGATAGTAACGGGGTTTGCCAAAAGCGAGGATGTAGGCAAGGTCCTGGTCTTTGGCAACGACCAGGAGATCGTTAGGAGGGTAAAAGAGGCAGGTGGCATTGAAAACAGGGAAATAAAGACGATAATAGGACTTGCCGGTGCCTTTCTGGCGACTGTAAAGAAAGTGGGAGGGATCAGTTTTGTCTCACTTACAGGAGTGGCGGAGGATTCCTCGTACTACGATCCAAGAGCATCTAGATCCGTTCTTGAGATTCTCAACAAGGTGTTCGATCTCGGAGTTGACTTGAGAGACTTGGACGAGATCATAGAGCGTCTAGAGAAGATAAGGAGGAAAGTTTTAGAAGAACTGGAGTCCCAGCTTTCTAAACCAAGCGAAGAAGAGTCGCCAAGTTATGTGGGGTGATAAAATTCCTCTGAATAGATTGAAGGAGAAACTCACGAAGGAAAATATGTGGCTTTATGTTCTCGCACTGCTCAAGGAAAGACCCCGGTATCCCTACGAGATAGCTGATGAGATAGAGAAGAGGTTCGGATGGAGACCAGCTAGAGTGACTGCTTACATAGTCCTGAGGTCCTTGAGGTCCAAGGGATACGTTAAAATGGTTAAGAAGAGAGGAGATTTGGGCAAGATGCGTAATTACTTCGAGATAACAAAGAAGGGAGAGGACTCCTTCGAGAGAGGCTTGGAATTCATAAGAGAGACTTATCAGAAGCTCTCAGGGAGGAGCATTGAGTGAGGGTCTGGCTTGATGCTCTCACCCCCAAACAGGCGAGGCTGATGACTTCCATTTATAGGGAGCTTCAGGAAGAACATGAGCTCCTAGTCACGTGCAGATCATATGCGGAAACTGAGGAGATGTTCTTGAAGTCAGGAGTGCAGTTCATCTCCTTAGGGGAGTACGGTGGAGGAGATCTCGCTGGAAAGCTAATCTCCTATGTAGAGCGTGCCCAAGCACTCCTAGAGATAGTCTCCAATTTTAACCCGGAGGTGCTGATCTCATTATCATCTCCAGAAGCAGTGCGTGTGGCTTTTGGGCTTGGAATTAAGATCTTCTCACTCAATGATACTCCTCATGCCGAGCATGTTTGTAGGTTAACTCTTCCTCTATCTGATAGGATCATCTTTCCGGAGGCCATACCCCCGGAACACCTCATACGTGCGGGGGCCTGTCCACCTGCGCTAATCCCCTACAAGGGGGTCGATGAGGTCGCCTGGATGAAAAACGTTGAACCGTCGAAGGAGAGACCTTTTGGAGAGGATGTAGTCATCATAAGACCCGAGGAGTCCATGGCCTCCTATCTGAGAAGTGGGCTCCTAGGAGAGGTCGAGAAGGTGATCCCCATCTGCCTGAAGAAGGGTTATAGGGTCGTTGTGTTTCCGAGGTATCCCGAGCAAAGGAAGGTCTTCGTCAGAAGGTTTGGTGATTCGATAGCCGTGCCCGATCGCATCCCTGACCTAGCCCCCCACTATCACGGCTTCACCATGGTGATAACGGGGGGAGGCACTATGGCTCGAGAAGCTGCTCTGGCAGGAACACCGGCTATATCGATCTTCCCTCTCGACGTTAAACTCTATGTGAACGATTACCTCGCCGCGAAAGGCTTTCCCATTTGGAGGTTTAAATCAGGAGAGAAGGCCATACCTCTCATCGAGGAAATCCTGGATGACCCCAATAGTTTCAGAGTGGACGTCACAGATCTGTTGAACGAGATGGAGGATCCCTCCTCGATTGTGAGGAGGTTGTTGATGTATGAGGATTGCCGTGCTTGGAGTTAAACAAGAGCTTCTTGAGGGGATACCCGACCTCTCACTTGAGCATCTACCTGAAAGAGTTAGTGAGCTTGGAAGATCGATATGGGATGTTGATCTGGTGGTGGTTGAGGGAGCTCATCCTGATGCTAGCCTGATAGCTTTCATATCCAAAATAGTTGGAAAGAAAGTTGTTTGCATTGGAAAACCTGGTTCAAGGATTCTAAGAGATCTCACAGATTTCATAGTCACCGAGGATCAGGTGACAGATCTCCTGAGGAAGATTGCATCCGACAGCATTGCCAGTGGATCTGCGACGTCACAGACCTCAGGATTGTAGGGAAGGGGTATCTTCCTGAGGTCTTGCAACCTCATCCTGTTCACTATGGCCAAGGTGAGCATCGCCACCCTGTCCCTCACCCCTCTTTTTCCGAAGACCTGTCCACCCAGTATCCTTCCCATGGAATCGGTCACTAGCCAAAGCACGAGTCGATCCCTTCCCTCCATATAACGTGGTAGATCCGATGCCGCTATTCTAAAGGTCGCATGGGTTATTCCAAGTCTCTCCGCTAGAGAAGCAGTGAGACCAACTCCTCCGAGCAGGTACTTCCCTACGGAAACTATGAAAGGGCTCACAGCTCCTTCATACCTCGTGAACCTCCCTATGCAGTTTTGTCCAGCTATTTTTCCCTGAACCATCGCTGTAGAGGCCAATCCTGTCGTTGTAGGCCTTCCTGTTATGAAATCTTTGACCTCTGCTACATCTCCAGCTGCGAGCACTTGCTTAGAGCTCGTGTAGAAATACTCGTCCACAACTACGCCACCGGTAACCCCTACCTTCAAGCCGGCTTTTTCAGCTAGGGTGGAGTTTGGTCTAGCTCCCGTTACCACAATCACCGTGTCGGCCTCGTATCTAGCATTGCCACCGATCACCTCTGAAACTCTTCCAGATCGACCGATAATTGATCGAAGTGGTGTCTTCACGCGGACCTTCACTTCGAGGGAGGAGAGCGTCTTCGCTGCTAAGGAAGCTATGGGTGGATCAATTTTCCCGGGCATTAATTGATCCTCCATCTCAAGCAGGGTTACATCCTTGCCGGTATGTGCTAGCTCTGCAGATACCTCTATTCCGGTAGCACTACCACCGACCACAACTATTTTGTCCCCCATGATTCCGAGGAGGTGTTCCACGCTCTCCACATCCCACACTGTTCCAACCCCCTCGAGGTCGAGCCCCTCCACCTGGGGGAATGTGGGTTTGAGTCCTGTAGAGATTATGAGTTTGTCGAAGTCCAAGGACTCTAGATCCCCTCTCCTTTCGTAGGTAACCTTCTTCCGATCGAGGTTCACTGATATCACGTTGGATTCCGTTCTAACCTCAACTCCCGGCCAAGGCCTTCTTTCCACCACATCGTCCAGATCTAAACGTCCGCTCAGAACCATGGGAAGTGAACAGGGGTGATATATAGGGTATCTATGCCTTTCGAGGACTATAACCTCCGCCTCACGGGAGAGCTTTCTTATTGTGGAGGCCGCAGTCTGTCCGGCCGTACCATATCCGATGACCAGAAACCTCATAGTTTATTCAGGACCGGAATCTGTTTTAACCTTGATCACCGCCCAGAAACCTTTATAGAGCATAACAGGAGAGACCTCTAGGTGACTCTGGATGCCGTTAACAAGACTTGTGGAGATAAAGCGTCCAGATATCGGAGCTCCAGTCCTGATACAGGGCGTGCCAGGCTTGGGATTGGTGAGCCGAATAGCTGTAGGACATCTTGTGGAGGAGCTGAAAGCCGAGAAGGTTGCTGAGATATACAGTGATTGGATAACCCTTCCCGACGGCTCGCTGGGAGTTAAGATCGAGAAGGAAGATATCAAAGTGCCTATATATGAGATCTACCACTCGAAACATGAGGATAAAGATTTCCTACTCGTTTTATCCGATTCTCAGCCCCTCCCCACGGGACAATATGAGGTAGCTAACCTCCTGCTCGATTACGCCGAGAGGTTCGATGTTAAACTGGTTATAACCCTCGGCGGATATGTTCCGGAGAGTGAGGAAGTTGAAGGCGTGTTCGCTACGTCCTACGATGAGAGGTTATTTGAAGAGCTGGAGCCTCTAGGTGTCAAAAGGCTCCAGGAGGGCTACGTTACAGGTGGGGCAGGCGTTCTGGTGGGACTAGCTAAGGTAAGAGGAATTCCAAGTGTATGTATATTGGCGACCACGGGGGGCTCTCTCCCTGACCCAGATTCATCCATCAGGGTGCTCAGGGTTCTTGAGTCGTGGTTGCAGATAAAAGTGGATTACCATAAGCTAGAGGAGATAAGGGATGCCATAAAGCGAAGCACGATTGAGGAGGAGCCCAAGAGTGACATATTGGAGAAACTGCAGAAAATACGAGAGAAAGAGGAAAGAGGCGTACCTTACCATCTATAAGTTTGTCAGGCGACGCCCCTCGGTGCATGAGACCTCCGACATGAAGGTCTGCGAGGTCGGGCCTTAGATAGGGCCTCACGCCTCGAACTCATCAGCCCTCCGGTTCTGTCGAAAACCTGACATCCCTGTTGAGGGACGCGGGATGTGATCTGTTGGAGGGAGGGGGTATCTGGCACCTCCTCTATGCAGTCCTTCGAGGTCTTACAAGCAGCAAGAAGATGAGGGGTTCGACGTAGTGCTGTTGGTGGAGGGGAAGCCTCCGATCTAGTTGCCCACAATCTCCGCAAAGTTAGTAAGAAAGGGCCTTCGAGGGAAACGAAGACCATCATATCTCCCCTCAAGCCCAGTGGGGCTTGAGACCCACACGCCGGGGGTCGCACCACTGACCACACCTCAGGGCATGTGAAAAAAGCTGCATTGCTCGAAGGC
>JAOZGP010000024.1 GCA_027491735.1 Thermoproteota archaeon
ACCGCAGTGTATAGCCACGATCTCATCGATATTTCATCGAAGTCTGAGTACAGAAAGTAACTACCACCAACTCCCCTAATTCATCTCCGCCCTTATGGACGGGCCTTCTTAGCGACAGAAGGTAAAGGTCGCTAAGAACTCCTGTTAAGACGAGGAGGGAGGATGAACTGAGGGAGCTGGGTGAGAACTGACAGAGTTTCAATGGTTCAGTGAGCACACCTGAGGTGCGCTTGCTATCCATTATGCCAAACATCTGTTTACTGGCCAGACTATCAACGGATCAATAGCGAAGGACCACTCACAGAGTCCCT
This sequence comes from Thermoproteota archaeon, assembly GCA_027491735.1. Classification (GTDB taxonomy): domain Archaea; phylum Korarchaeota; class Korarchaeia; order Korarchaeales; family Korarchaeaceae; genus Methanodesulfokora. The sequence goes on from JAOZGP010000024.1 coordinate 312, forward strand.
GAGCCACACCACTTCAGATGCTGAAAATCTTATATACTTCTTCCCCTTGGCCCTTCAACATGAGGGCCATGCCGGAGATAACCTGTCCTGTTTGTGGGTTCAATTTCTACGTCAATGAGGTCAGTTACGAGGGGGAGATCCAATGTCCCAAATGCAAAGCCCTCCTCGAGGTCGTGATAGAGGACGATGAGCTCACCGAGATAAAGGTGGTCACTGAAGGTGTTGAGGAGGAGCTCTGGGAGGGTGACGAGGACTTCTGGGAGGAGGAAGAGGGTGAGGAGGAGCTCTGGGAGGAGGATTGGGAAGAAGAGATATGAGACTTTCTTCTCAGGAAGACGTTCGGATCTGATCTCACCCTCGTCTTAAGGCTAAAGAGACTCGTTTTTCAGAAAGACAAGTTTACAAAGCTGAAGAGGACAATTTTTTAAACAAATAAAGGATGAGGACTCCAATGATGAACGAGTTGTTGGGGTATGAGAAGGGAGGTCCCTATCCCCCGGATGAGTATGTGAGGGTCAATGCAGGACGTCTCAAAACGTTCGTCAGTGAGGTCTTTGTGAAGTTGGGGGTTCCCAAAGAGGATGCCGATATCGTCGCAGACAACCTGGTCGCCGCAGATCTGAGAGGTGTGGAATCTCATGGTGTGTCCAGGCTCAGAAGATATGTCGATGGGATAAAGATAGGTGCAGTGAAGACGAGACCAAACATAAAGATAGTCAGGGAAGGGCCAGCTCATGCTCTAGTGGATGGAGATCACGGTTTGGGTCAACCGGTCGCTCATAGGGCTATGAGGCTGGCCATTGAGAAGGCAAAGGAGAACTTCATAGGAGTTGTCGGGGTCAGAAATAGCAATCACTACGGTATAGCTGGCTATTACGCCAGAATGGCACTCAATGAGGACCTCATAGGGATCTCTCTCACAAACTCTAGACCATTGGTCGCCCACACCGGTGCTATAGGGAAGCACATTGGAACCAATCCGATAGCGGTTGCTGTTCCATCGGAGAGGGAACCTCACTTCCTGTTGGATATGGCAACTTCTATAGTGACGATAGGGGCCATGGAGGTGGCTGGAAGGAAGGGGTTAGAGATACCCGAGGGATGGGCCATAGACGAGAAAGGAGAGTACACCAGGGATCCTGAAGTTGTTATAAAGTCCGGAGCTCTCCTACCGCTTGGAGGTCTTGGAGAGCTTTTCAGAGGATATAAGGGATACGGTTTGGGGGTGGCTGTTGACGTCCTGTGTGGGGTGTTGACTCAGTCGGCGTGGGGGAAGGCTGTGAAGAACACAACTGAGAGATACAGCAATGTGGGTCATTTTTTCGTAGTAATAAATCCTGGCGGATTTATCTCTATTGAGGAGTTCAAGAGAAGCATGGAAACCCTCAAAAGGGAGCTTAAATCGGCTAAAAAGCATCCGAAGCTGGGAAGAATATGGATTCATGGGGAAAAAGCATGGCTAACTGAGAGATATAGGATCAAGCATGGGATCCCAATCTACGTCAAGACGCAGGAGATCCTCAAAGAAGTTGCCGAGGATCTGGATCTAGAACCCCCATTTTAAAGAACTTTGAGGGATGGTGGTTCCTTGGATCTCTCCAGCATAGTCGCCCTGATCAGGAGAAATGAACAAGAGAAATTCAATCCACTTGGAATAGATGGAAAATCTTTTTCCGAGTGGGCCAAGGGATTGGAGATAGCTAAGGGTGGAGAGGTTGTCTTCTACACGGGAGGGCTCTATCAGATCGCCCCCCACATAGACTTGTTAGTTTCAGCCATGAAGATGGTCCCAGAAACCATGCCTAAGGAAATAGTGAGGATAGGTGAGAGATTCAGTCTCCCCATAGGCAGAATTGTGGGTAAAAAGAAGCAGGATCGGTTCAATAAAATAGTGAGGAGGATCTTTCTGCTGGTCAGAGATAGGATCCCGGATATAGGTTATCTCTGGGACGAGGAGAGTTATTCCGGAGCTCTCTATTATGACATTGGAATGGATTTCCTCTTCAGAGAACATGCTGAGAGGATTGTGGAGGCCATGAGGAGAAACGGTGTCAGGACTGTGATTACTATAGATCCCCACACGCATCACATCCTTAAGGATATATTCCCTAAGTACACGAAGGCTGATTTCGAGATAAAGTACTACATGGAGCTCCTCGATATGAGCATTCCCCTGGAGGGATATGTCGTTCATGACCCCTGCTATCTGGTCAGGTGGTCGGGCCTGCTTGACGTCTTCAGAAGGGTGATCTCGAGGGTTGGGGAACCTGATGAGTCTGGTATTACTGCTAATTGCTGCGGTGGCCCTATTGAATCGATATTCCCTGAGATGGCTGAGTCTCTAGCGAAAAAGAGGATTGAAGAGCTTGTAGCTGTTTCCAGAAAAATAGTCACCGCATGTCCGATATGCCTAGTGAATCTGTGGAGGGTCTGTGAGAAGTATGAGGCCCAGGTGCAGGATGTAGCCGAAGTCCTGGAGGTTGGGTTATGAGCTTTTACGAGATGAAGGAGCTCCTGAAGAGAAAGCTCAGGGACAAAGAGTTAGGGATAGCCCTCGAGAGATCGAAAAAGTCCTATCTAGCTAAGAGGAGGAGATGTCTGAGGAAATACAGTTACATAAAGGAGTTAGCTAAGGAGGTCAGATCCATTAAAGAGAGGGTTTTATCAAAACTGGATGAATTCGTGAAGCAGGCCATAGACTCGCTCGAGGAGAATAAGGTTCAGGTCCATCTAGCTAGGACCGCCGAAGCAGCTAGGGAGATCGTGGGAGATATAGTTGGAAGTCAAAAGCTTGTTGTCAAAGCTAAGAGCATAACAACCGACGAGATCGGTTTAAGGAGCTTCTTGTTGGAGAAGGGAAATGAAGTATGGGAGACCGATCTAGGCGAACTGATAGTTCAGTGGCTCGGCTCCAAGCCCATGCACTTCATAACTCCAGCCATAAACATCAGAAGAGAGAGAGTTGCTGAGCTGATAAGGGAGAACATAGGCGTCGAAGTCGATCCAGACGACATACCTGGAATGACCAGAGCCGTTAGGAGATTCCTCAGGGGGAAGTTCATAGAAGCTGATTTCGGAGTGACTGGAGCGAACGTGCTCTCAGCTGACACAGGAAGTCTGTTCCTTGTAACCAATGAGGGAAACGGAAGGTTGGTCACCTCCCTACCCGAGGTGCACATAGCTGTTGTGGGAGTGGAGAAGATAGTTCCAACGCTAGGAGATGCGTTCAAGGTGTGCGATGTAATCATGAAGTACGCTGGCTACGAGGCAGTGGCCTACCTAAGCGCGATAACAGGACCTAGTAAAACGGGAGATATAGAAAAGACCATAGTTTATGGGGCTCATGGTCCCAAGAAGGTTCACGTTATCCTCTTGGATAACGGGAGAATGGAGGCTTCCAAGGACCCCATCCTCAGGGAAGCTCTCTACTGTCTGAGATGTGGGTCCTGTCAGTACCTGTGTCCTGTGTTCGATTTAGTAGGTGGGTATTGGGGTGGGGACGCCTACGTCGGCGGTATAGGGGTGCTGTGGAATGCCATAACTGGTAGGATAAGAGAGGCCATGATTCAGTCCTTCTTCTGCTTGGGATGTGGAAAGTGCAAGGAGGTCTGTCCAATGAACATAAAGACTCCTGAGGTCATAAGGGAGATCAGAGCTCGTTGGATAAGGGAGAAGTTTGGATGAGCTCGCTGAACATATTAGCGACCTCAGATGTCCACTCACCTAAATGGTTCGCTCAGTTCATGAGAAAAGTTGAGGAGACCTCCTATGAGCCTGATCTCGTGATGTTAGCTGGGGATATGATACTTAGGGGAAGGGTGGATGAGTACAGGAGGATCTTAAATGTGCTCAACAAGTTCAAGGCTCCTAAAGTGGCTGTTCCCGGTAACGAGGAGTATGAAGAGATTGAAGATATCATCAGAGAGAGGTTTAAGGAAGAACTCATCCTTCTAAGTGATGAGATACTGACCCTGAAGATCAAGGGGTTCTCTGTCGGAATTGTTGGAACTAGGGGGAGTCTGGAGCAGCCGACGTACTGGCAGTCCAGGAACATACCGGATATAAGAAGGATCTACTCTGATAGGGTTAGAGTTGTCGACAAGCTACTCTCCAAGCTGAGAGCAGACTTTCGAATTCTCGCATCACATTACTCAGTGACTTTTAGGACTTTGAAGGGAGAGAATCCTAGGATCTGGAAGTACTTAGGACATAGGGGGTTCGAGAGGGTCATAGAGAGGAGAAGACCAGATCTTGTCATCCACGGGCACTCTCACAGGGGAACCAAGTTCGCAAGGATCCACGGAGTAAGTGTGTACAACGTTGCCTTTCCGCTATGGAAGGAGCTTGTGATAATAGAAATGGGAAGAGAAGGCCTTATGGGGTTTCTCTGATATCAAAGGAGTTCGATCAGATCCTTCACTAGGTTGTCCAGCTCCTTCGGTCTGTAGTTGGACCTGAAGAAGGAGATTATCCTGCTCCTGAGAGGCACCTCAAGGACACCACCGCAGGCGAAAGTGTGGCCACCTCCTCCATAGGACTCGCAGATCCTCCTGAGATCTATGTCGTCTGTTTGCTGGCATCTGTAGAGAGAGAACTTCTTAAAGTTGAATATGATCAGTACAAAATCCAGATCCTCCTTCTGACAGAGAGCCCTCACTATACACGAGACGGGACCTGGATTTGATCTGAAGTCGAAAACAGCAAACTTCCTTCCGCTGAGCGTACTTAGGATCTGGTAGGACAGGCCATCTAGCTTTACATCTGCGTTATCATATCTCTCAAGGTTCTTTTCTATCTCCTCAGACATAAGTTTGCCATCAACCAATAGATCTACTATTTTTCTCTTGAGCCAAGTGCTTCTGGAGGCTGATCTATACATCCTGCTTATCTTTAGCTCATATCTTGCTGTGTCAGCATCATCAGCAATCTCAACAAGCCTCACTGAGAAGGGATCCCTTAGAGAAAGAAATTCCATGACGAGCTTAGCGGCGCTCGTCTCCTCCCTCACAACCAGAGAGTCCACATAGGGCTTGACTGCCTCAACAGCCTCAGTGCTCCAGGTGTGATGATCTATCCACGTGATTGTGCATCCTTTGTCCTTCAGGTTCCTCAGTCGATCAGCGACAGAGTGCGCTATCGCCAAGTTAAGAGCTAGATCCGTCAAATAAAGCTTGAATTTTCTTCCCCTTATGAGAGAGAGTGTGTCTGAGAGGTTTCTGGGGCTCGTGAAAATTATGTAAGCATCTTTCCTTAGGTGTCTCCTGACCAAAGCAGCTGATATGATTCCATCCACATCTCCATGAGAGATTATCACGTTGCATGGGAGGAGACCCAGACAACTTCTCAACAGGACGGAAAATCTCCACTTGAATCTCTTGAAGAAAACCAGCAATCAGGGTCACTCCACAAGTTCCTCAAGTGAAGCTCCAGAGAGAAACCTCCGAAGTGCTCTAGGAAGTTCCTCCAGCCTCAGCCTCACTTGATTCATTGTATCCCTATCTCTAAGTGTTACAGTGCCATCGGAGAGCGTCTGATAATCAACAGTCACGCAGGCGGGAGTCCCCACCTCGTCCATCCTTCTGTACCTTCTCCCTATACTACCCTTCTCATCGTAGAAGACATGAAACCCTTCGCTCTTTAGGAGATCCCTTATCTGTTTTGCCCTGAAGATGAGCTCGTCCTTGCTCAGCAGAGGAAACACAGCTACCTCTATCGGGGCTAGATGTCTGGGCAAAGCAAGCCACACCCTCTTGACGTCCTCTCTGTAGGAGAGCGCAAGCACGTGATAGACCACGCGGTCCAATCCTATGGAGGGCTCATAGAGGTGGGGCATCAACTTTCTGCCGCCCACGTCCACGCTTAGATCAACACCACTAACCTTTTGATGTCCTGACAAATCGTGATCAGTTCTGTAGGCGTTGTTCACCAGCTCGACCCACCCAAGATCCTCTGTGTAGACCTCGAGATCCCAGTGGACCAGAGCGTAATGAGCCTTCTCCCCCTCTATCAGCTCCCTGTACCTCAGCCTCTCCGCAGGGATTCCGATCACTTCATTGAAGAACTTCTGATAGATCACTAGCCAGTAGGTTATGAGTGAGTTGACAGTATATCCACTCTCGAGGGCCTCTCTCGCGGTGATCTCGGAGATCTTTCCGGTTTCCCTGTCCTCCTTCCGAAGGAACCTCAGTTTGTAGTTTAAGAGAGGTTTGAGCTTTCTGTCGTAGTCAGAAGTATTATCCGGATCGAAGAAGATGTGGATCTCCAGCTGTTGAAACTCTCTCATTCTTATCAAGGCTCTCCTAGGTGAGATCTCATTTCTGAAGACCCTTCCTACCTGAGCCAGTATGAAGGGGAGTTTCCCCCTAGAGACCATGTAGGTCTTTCTGAACTCCACAACACTTCCTTGTGTAGTCTCCGGTCTGAGGGCCGCGTTCGGCTCAATTGCATCCGCGCCCACTTGGAGGGTAAACATCAGGTTGAAGTGTTTTATCTCAGTCCAGTTGGAGGCCCGGCATCTAGGACACCTGACTCCCTTCTCGATCAGGATCCTCATGAGGTCCTCATCGCTCATCCCCTCTAGATTCTCCTTCACTCCGCACTGTTCTTCTATGAGCTTATCAACCCTGAACCTGGTATGACACTTCCTGCATTCGGTGAGTTTGTCGAAGAAGTGCTCAAGATGCCCGGAGGCTTTGAAGACCTTTATGGGGAGTGTAAGGGGGGTCTCTATCTCCAGAGCTCCCTCCTTGAACACTATCTCCTTTCTCCAGATGTCGGTTATCTTCCTCTTGAGAAGAGTTCCAAGAGGGCCGTAAACCCAGTAACCTGCAGGAGCGTCGGAGTAGAGCGTCCTAGCCGACTGCCAAAAGAAACCCCTCCGTTCAGCCAGTGATGTGACCTTCTCGAAGAGCTCCTCTTTCAAGATCTGTTCACCCATCTGAGTATGAACTCAGGGATCCCTACTTCTTCTCTTAGGATCCTTTTCACTCCTTCCTCACTCAGTCCATCCTTCTTAAGTTTGTTAAGAAGATACTTGGATGTCTCAGCCCACTCCCAGAAGTAGACCACCCATCTATCCGTCTCTTCAACGAAGTAGTCCGGTTTTACAGAGCTCCATGGCTTGTAGTGGAGTGTCGCCACTCTGACCTCGGAAGCTCCCATGTCCAAGAGGTGTTGTTTCGCGACCTTCAGGCTCTCTCCGGTGTCGGAGACATCGTCTACCAGGAGAACTTTAAGGCCGTCTAACCTGTTCGGAAGAGGTTCCGCTATTCTAGCGCTCTCTTCCTTCTCCAGGGTGATGTAGTGCTCGACCCTAACCGATCTTATGTCCCTGACATCTAGATAATCACTTAAGAGCCTAGCTATCACCATGCCACCCCTGTGGATGCTCACTATCACGTCTGGCTGAAAATTTGACTTTTTAACTTCCTTGGCCAGCTGAAGGGAGAGTTTTATAACTCTATCTGGGCCTATAGGGAGGAACTCCACCTTATCCTCACCACGACCTTCACATTCAATGAATCACCAAGGGAAGGGTGGTTATGACGAGAGCAACCACCACTGTCAGGACAACTGGGAACCATTTCGGAACCTTTATAGCTCCTGTGTCCTCAGCGGAAAAGCTCAGTATTCCTGCCACCGACATCGGCATTATATCCCTTCTCTTTCTCTTACCCTTGGGCAATCACACCACCATGAGGAACGATCCAGAAGATTATTTAATGGTTCACCTGGGATGATCCTCGAAATGATTACCATCGGATGGAACAATGGATTGGAGCTCAGAGCTGAGAGGTCCCGAGTTCTCATAGATCCCAAGCGGACTGAGAGAGGTGTTCCCGTCCTGCTGACACACGGACACAGGGACCACATCCCGAAAGACGTTAAAAATCCTAGCTCCAAAATCTACGCCACCCATCCGACCACAAGCCTTCTCACCAGGTTTTATGGAGCCCCTCCAGAATCGGTGATCCCGCTGAGCTTCAACGAGACTCTGGTCTTGGGGGACATCAGGATCACTCCCTTCATTGCAGGGCATATAATCGGATCCGCTATGTACCTCATAGAAGCAGATAGAAGAAGAATTCTCTATACAGGGGATGTGAATCCCAGAGGAGGCTTCCACGTTGAAGGTCCGGCAGATGTTCCAGAAGCGGATGTGGTTATAATAGAGAGTACATACGGCTCTCCCGAGTACTGTTTCCCGGATCCCCATAGAGTCAGGGCCGAGCTTGTTAAATGGGCTGTAGATCTAGTTAGATCTGGAGAGAAGGTCTTAATAAAAGCCTACACGGTGGGCAAGGCACAAGAGGTGATATCCACGTTTAATAGGTTGACTAATGCCGAGGTCGTCGTTGTCGGTGAGGCTGCAAAATCCTCCTCCATACTGGCGAGGTATAGCCGCCTGAGGTTCAGTTTAAGTGAGAATGATCCATGCATTATCATCACAAATAAGATAAACCCAATGAGCGCTGGGAGAAGAGCTATAGTTACGGGATGGGTTCTAAGGAGGCAATTTCATGGATTTGAAGGGTTCTGTCTGAGTTCTCATGGAGACTTCTACGATCTAATAGAGGTAATCAGGAGGGCCTCTCCACAGGAGGTCTACACGGTGCATGGCATGGTCGAAACTTTAGCCAACCATGTAAGGAGGGAGATGGGCATAAGGGCCGAGCCACTGAGGATAACGAAAGTATAAAATATGGGAAAAGAGAGTCATGAGGCTTTTTTCTTGCCGATCCTTAGATCTTTTGGCACTATGGAAATTCTCTCCGCTATCGTCTCGAGCACCAGTGAGGTATTGGACTCCTTTATGCCCGGTATGGTCAGGACTTTCTGGAGCAGGGAGTTGAGCTCCACCTGATCTCCAGCTATCACCTTGACTATAACATCATAAGGACCTGTTATCTCATGAATCTCTAGTGCATTGTCCTTTATACAGTCGTAAATCTTCTTTGCAACCTCTTTGTGTTTTCCGGGATCTGTCTTCAAAAGTATTATGTACTTGTATGCCTTTCCCAGCTTGGCGTGATCGATCACAGCTGTGTAGTACTTTATTATGCCCATACTCTCCAGCTTTTTGACCTTTTTCATTACGCCAGCCGGGCTCATCCCGAGCTCCTTGGCCACATTTGTGTAGGTGACGCGTCCATCCTCAACAAGCTTTTTAAGGATCTCGATCTCTTTTTCGCTAAATCTTTTTCTTCTAGGCATACCACCACCTCTAAAGGTGAACCACCTCAGTGTCAAGCGCTGTAGTATAAAAAATTTATGGTTAAGAGGGGGTTAAGTTGCATGGACTTTAACAAAAGTAGTGATATAGTAAAGAAGAGAGCTCATTTGGTCTTCCAGCTGAGATCCGCTAGGATGGCAATCGTTGCCCTGGCTATCATGCTCTGTATGACTTACCTGATGACTGCCCTTTTTGTGGGAAAAATCTTGGCTCTTAAGATATCGGTTCTCTTCGCCGTTTCCTTTGCGATCTCCACGATCATCAATAAATTTTCAAGTAAGATCATGAGCGTTAGACGTTCGCTTTGGAGCTCGCTGTTGGTGTTGTCCCCCGAGGCTCTGGCGGTTATCACAACAGCACCTTTCGATTTATGGAATAAAGCTCTGCCGGTTCTTACCTACACGTCCACCTACCTGTCGCTGTTGGTTGGCCTCAGCTTATATAGATCAAAGATGTCAAAGATCCTCTCGACGATCCCGCCCCTGATCCCGAACGCCATCTGCCCAAGCTATATCCTGCTTGTGTCCTTGACGTTAGCCATCTTCACGATCAAGCTGACTGACGTCGTGGTAGACAGGATATCCTCCATGGGACACTGTCGAGGTCTTTCCATAGGAAGGGTTGTAGCTGAGCTACTGTTGAGCTCCGATCCGACAGAGTTGGAGAGTGTGCTTACTGAAAGGAGTATAGAGGACGAGATCAGAATTACCTGCGTGAGAATGAGAAGCGTGGCTTTGATCTCCGCCGACATACATCCGGGGCCCTATAAAGCTGGAAGCTCGAGAGCTCCTCGCCTCATAATGGAACATCTTGACAAAGAAGGTGTGTCCTCTGTTTTCCTGAGAAGAGCTAGTACGCACACCAGAAACCTGCCATCAGAGAGTGAGGTGAGGAGAGTTGCTGACCGTGTAGCATCCCTTGTCAGAGGCGGCAAAAACGTCGACACAGGAGAGCTCGTGTGGATGAAGAGAGGACCATTTGAGATAACGGCTCAGGCTTTCGGAAGTACCGTGCTTGCTACTGTGAGTGGGCGGGGCCTTGAGAGCTTCGAGGACATACCCAATTCCACTGATAGAAGAGTTAACGAAGTAATGAGAGCAAAGGGACTCGATGTAAGCGTTGTGGTGGTTGACAGACATGATTGCCTTACGCCAGGAGGATACAGCAAAGTAGATCCATTCAGTCCAGAGGAGGATGAGCTTGTGAGGTACATAGTCGAGGTCGTGGAGAAAGCCCTGGCCTCGAAAAGATCATCTCTCATCAGAGTTGGTTTTTCCAAGCTCCATCTGGATCTAGACAGTCTCGGCGAGGGAGGGATAAGGGTTATCGTACTGGAGGTTGGGGGCAATAAAGCAGCTTACATATGTGTGGACTCGAACAACATGCTGCCAAAGATGAGGGACCTCATCACCAACGAAGTGGCCTCTCTCGGGATAACTCCGATAGTGATCACAACAGATACGCACGAGACTATGACGGTGAGAAAGACGGATAATCCGTTTGGATACGAATGTAACGAAGACGAGATGAAGAAGATAGCCTCGAAGATACGCAAACTCGTTAGAGAGGCTTCGAGGAGCCTCGTAGAATGTAGGGCAGCTATCAACTCATCAAAGATTAGCTGCAGGATAGTTGGCGAGGAGGTCATGGACGACATATTCTGGAAGATAGAAAGGGCTAATTACGCTCCTTATCTTATAGGTCTAGCTGTGGTTCCTGTTCAACTGGCGCTTCTCGTTTCCGCTTTGATCTAGGGCCTCAACGCGACGTCGCATGACACACAAATTTTTTATTGTGGAAGGAAGCCCTGGAGTTCCGGGGGCCCGTAGCTCAGTATGGTCAGAGCACCGGGCTTTTAGGACATGATGTCGAGGAAACCCGGGGGTCGCGGGTTCAAATCCCGCCGGGCCCGCTTTCTGCTTGAAATTAATTGATCCGAGGGAAGAGATGGAAAAGTCACCTGACGACCTCTTCGACTTCTCTATACCACTTAGACTTGGTTCCCTTCTTAGCTCTCTTCTGCCATTTCTTTGTCTTTGGTTCCTCATCTAGAGCTTTTAGCAGTTCGTCAACTTTCCTCCTAGTCAGGGCTACCTCTTCTTCATTTAGAACTCCTTCCTCCTTTAGGATGTCAGCAGTGGCTTTAACCTTTTCGAGATTGTTCTTGGCATCATACCAGAAGCCCCAGTCATCCGCTAGAAGCTTCGCTATGTATTTCACATTTATCAGACCCTTGCCCTCCTTGTCCAAAAACTCGTGGCTTAGAAAAAGCACAACTAGATCCACTAAGTCCTTTCTGTTGATGTCATGTATCTGCAGCTTCTCCAAAACCACATCTGTTGGGGAGATTGCTGGAAAGCTGAGCTCGAGTCTTCCCTCCCCAGGCTTCTTGCCGAAAGGTATGTCGTGGCTGAACTCCAGTCTGTCAAAGAAGACGTCTATGTGATACTTGCCTTCTGGATGATAATATATCAGCCTTTTGTTTGAGAACAGAGCGTTTATCATCTTATCTGGGAGAAATCTCATTTCTTCAAAGAACTTTTTTACCTGCTTGGATTGTTTGCTGTATGCCATCAGATCGAGATCGGTAAACATGGGAGCTCCCTCGGCACCAAAGCGAACCTTGTGGATCTCCCTCATCCTGGGATTGTCCTTTGTGTGAAGGTAGACCGCCATCGCTCCCAATATTCTAAGAATTATGCCCTTCTCCTGAGCCTTGCTCACCAGATCCACACACTCGTTGACAAACTCCTCTTCTCTCATCTCAACGAAGTGAATTCCCTCATGAGAGCTCAACTCGATGCACCCCCTACCCCTCTATCTTCCAGTAGTTCTTCAAACCGTCTGGTTCTAACTCTATGATGAAACCCCTTAGAAGACCTTCCGTGTACTCACTACCAGGATTGACCACCACCGTGTTGCCCAGCTTGTCGCTGGCGTAGCTCTCGTGTATGTGACCATGAAGACCCATTAAGGGTTGGTATTCCTCTATTATCTTCCTGACAGCCTTCGAACCCACATGAACCAAAACGGGTCTGCCCCCCACATAGACGGGCTTGAGGTTCTTGTCAAGCTTGGGAGCAAGGTCTAATTTAGTTCCGAAAGGAGGACAGTGGAAGTTGAACAGTACCTTGCTGAAGTCCTTCAACCCGAACTTATCTATTTTCTTGCGGAGCATCTTCTCAAGCTTGTTCTCAGGAGCCTCGCGGGGAGTGTTCCATGGAGTTGGGTTGACGTACTCGTGGCTGATTATCTGATACCCATACTTCAGCTCCACAATCTTGTCGAGAGGATTTATCACACCTCTATCCTCGTAGCTGTTTATCACCTCATCTATATATTTCTCATCATCATTGCCGGGCATTACTATCGCCGTGATCTCCTTAGTGTCGACCTTCTCCACCAGGAGATTCAGCCACTTCCTCATCCTCTCTATCATCACCTGCTTGAACATCTCCTCTTGCTTCTTTGGATCGGCTGCTATCTCCTGAACCTCATCTGGAGTCAGTATTACATAGTAGTAGGCCATGTTTTCTATCCTCTCCTTGAGATTATCAAGCTCCCTCTCTGTCTTGGCGACTGACTTCCTCCCGAGAACCTCAGCTTCGTAGCTATCCTTCTTGATAAAGATAGGAATTATCGCCTTACCAGTTAGGTCGCCAGCCAATATTATCACGTTAGCTTTATAGACGTTGATGGCGTTGAGCCACTTCCTCCAGACCAAGGTATTCCCGTGTATATCCGCCGCAAAAAACATTCTTATAGTCATAAGTCAACACCTTCTGAGGCTTGGACGAGAAAGTCCTCCAGCAAGAAGTATAAAAAGGTTTAAAATTGAATGGGTGAGGAACAAGAAAGTATCTCTTTCAGATAAAAAGAGAAGGAAGAGGGAGGAAAGATCACGCTGGAGGTATCTCTGTGTATATCGTTCTGACGTCTATTCCACGTCTCTGGTTGTATATGAGGAACCCTGCGAACATGAACGCTCCAAGACCCATCCAGAACGACTGCTGGAACCATATATCTACTCCAAGCTCAGCGCTGGATACCATGAAGAAGAAGAAGTTTACAGCAAAGGAGAATGCTCCTATTATGGAGACCACTGGTACGCCACCTATCTCCCACCTGATTGGTGATTTCTCATAGAGGTCTGACTTGACGTATGGCAGAACCGCTCCTGCTAAGCTAGCGGTCATCACAGCAAATTGGTACAAGTTGCTCGTATCAGCAGCTGCCACCCAGGCTCCTTCCTCTCCGCCGTTGGCCCATATCAGAAGGACCCCGGCCAAGCCACCCAGCATCGTGAGCAGTATGGCCCAATGCGGACTGTGGAAGGTCTCGTTCACAGCAGCGAACACCTCAGGGAAGAATCTGTCGAAGGCCCAAGCGAAGACCATCCTGCTAGCCACCACGAAGAAGGCTGGTATGTCCTTGAGCAGTATTATGCCAACAACAAATCCATTGAATATCTGAAGCCAGGCAAGTCCCTTCGGCACAAGAGGTATCGTGAAAGAAGTTACGGCATTCCAAGGCATCACGTGGGTTGGAGGAATGCCCATCAGATCCGCTAACCCCTTCACTCCCAGCTTGTTATACACATAAGCATAGAGGGCTGTGAAGTAAACTCTATCTGCTGGAACTCCATGGGACTGAAGCCAGCTCATGGCTCCAGTCGACTGAAGAACGCTCTGCGGAACCTGCCAGGAGGTGTAGAATAGAAATGGCAGAGTTATGTAGTAAGCCATTATAACGAGAGTTCCAAAAATCTGTGCTACAAGGAGAGAGGTGGCGGGAGTCTTTATCTCGCCTCCAACGAACACGGCGGAGACTATACCGATGTAGGCCCATATTGCACCGACCCCAGCGTTTATTGTCGCTGCCCAGCTGAACGATTGTACTGGTGGGCTTCCAAGCTCAAATGCCTTGGCTACTATTTTCTGATAGGCGTTCGCTCCAAACATGCTGTTGAAGGCTGCAACAGCGTTAACTGGATTGGATCCCCAGATGGAGAGTATCACCAGGTTGCTCAGGCAGCCGAGTATGGCTATCGTTCCAAGAATATTTATTATCCACCCATAAATCCTCATCCCGAGAAAAGCTATCGCCCCGAAAACTATAACGAATATCAGCGAAAGCACTATATGTCCTGTCATTGTGTTCATCCAGGCCGCTGTGGAGAGAAGACCCTCGTCTCTAAGGGCTATTCCGGCTGCTGTGACCGCCCCCGTGAAGAAGTCTATCGAATACCAAGCTATTATGCCATAGCTGAGCACCTCAGTGAACCAGAATCCCCAAGATGCGATGAAGCCGAGAGCAGGGCTCAGACCCCTGGTTATGAAGATGTAGTCTCCGCCCGTTCTCGGCATCATGGCTCCCATGATTGTGTATACCAGGGCCGTCGGAATAGCAGCTATGAGACCAACTATGAGGAAGGACCATGGAACAAAGGCTGCCGGATACTGGTAGGCGGCGGTGACAGAGAGCTTATGTATTCCTCCACCTACGGTGTGTGTGAAGCATATCATGAAGGCGGTGAATGGGCCCACGGTTCTGACAAGGCCTGAAGCACGTCTTACAAACATCGTAGGCGCTTCAGAACTCATATCTCATCACCTTTATATCAGTTCTACTGAAGATTTTCCTGATCGCCTTTGTGCTAGGAAGAGATATTATTTAAATTTTTACTTGATGATCACCTCCTTGTGGAAAGATCATGCGAATTGGCCTAGTTAGATACAATAAGGTGGCCAAAATGGGCAGGAAAGATAAGGAGATTGTCGATAACCTGATCTTTATCATAGAGGCCTTGGATGGATATAGAGTCGGGAGGAACGTGGATCCAGGGGTGTTGGAAAAGAAGATGAATTATGTTGAGCCCATCGCTGGAAAAGTTCTCGATAGAAAGAGGCGGAAGGTCCTGCTCTCAGCAGCTGATTACATGATAAACCTGCCAGCGAAGAGCAAGAGTGCTAGGACATGGTCAGGTGTGTTTCTCATCTCGAGGCTTCTGATAAGGGTAACATTTGTCGTATTTCTCGTGTCGGTCCTCATGTACTTCATCTCTCCACCGTCTGTAGGAAACACATTGCTCATCACCGGAGTGGTCCTGTTTTACATGGCAGCGGTGATGAGATGGTACTCTCTCAACAAACTACTTGACTTCTACGAGCGACAGTCCGGAAGAGCGGATGCCAAGAGAATGATCCTCAGAAAGGCTGTGAAAGACTTAATATTATTTCTCAGAGGATACCTGGAGGATTTAGGAGTCAGGAAGGAGAAGGTTAAGCTACATCTGTACAACGTGGACTATGAGGGGATAGTAGTCCTCAAAAGGCCTGGATGGCTCAGGGATAACTACATAGTGGTGCTCTCCTGATGCTGGAGATTGTGGTGGAAAAGAACGTTCTAGGGCTAGGGGAACCAATAAGAGGAGTCTGTAGAGCTGATGGTGTAAGAGCCAAGCTTATTGTTCTTTTAGCAACGAATTTAGAGGATTTAGAGAGATCTGCTCACATATGGAAGGTCGTCAGCTCCTATGTAAGGAGCTTTGATCTCCCCCACGGAGAGTTCATCTTGAACTATCCCGATGATCTCCCACCTTCAGTGTACTCCCAACACCTCAAGGTGAGGTGGTCGCTCATCTTTGGGATACCGAGATTCGGTGGTAAGATCTTCTGGCCACGAAAGGAGCTCAGGCTCAAGGTATTCCCGAGAGAAATCCCTCTAGATGAGGGAGATCCGGAGATAAGGCTTGCTAGTAGAATCCTGCGACCAGGTGATGTGATAGAGGGCTCCTTCTTCGTACCTGGAGGAATGGCAAGGCTCTCTCTTGTTGGATTGAAGGTGAAGGAGTGGTTAAGAGATAGAGGAAAAACTTTCAGAAATGAGTATACGGCTGCTGAGGCTGAAATCTATGAGATCAGTGGGGAGAGGGGGAGATTTAGGTTTGTGGTAGAGAAGGACGCCACTGATGTTAAAGATGTCGCTTACTTCTATCCATACACCTTCAATGGTCGGATAGGAGGTATTGAGGTGGGCATAGAGGCCAGAGTGGAGGTTGAAAATGAGAAGGGGGTCTTCAGAAAACCGGTCGCTCTCCTGCCAAGACCGCCAAGGCTCGGCAGAGGAGAAGAGAGAGGTAGAAGAGCTGGACCTCTCCTGCCCGTCTAGGAGCTGTAGAAGTGACACGCAACCAGATGACCGGAGCTGACCTCCACAAGCTCAGGTTCCTTCTTAATGCATATGTCCTCGGCGTAGGGACACCTGGTATGAAATCGACAACCTGATGGCACGTTTATTGGGCTTGGTATCTCTCCTTTCAGTTTCAACCTCTCTCTCCGTCCCCCTAAAGTGGGTACAGGTATGGCGCTCATGAGCGCCCTGGTATACGGGTGAAGAGGCTTTGAGAACATGATCTCAGTGGGGCCCTTCTCCACTATCTTTCCGAGATACATTATTGCTATCCTATTGGATATATACTTCGCCACAGCCAGATCGTGGGTTATGAAGAGATAGGCCAGATTCAGCTCCTCCCTGAACTTCAACATGAGCTCCAATATTGACGCTCTAAGAGATACATCTATCATTGAGACCGGTTCATCTGCCACAACAAACTCCGGTTTTGTTATCATGGCCCTGGCTATGGCCACCCTCTGCCTCTGACCTCCGCTGAGGTTCCTGGGGTACAGGTCGTAGAACCTGTCTGAGGGACTTAGCCCTACCTCCTCGAGAACGTCGAGGACCATCTCCTTTGCTTCCCTACCGCTAGCTATCCCATGAACCTCAAGAGGATCTTTCACAATGTCTCCGATCTTCATTCTTGGGTTAAGGGATGCGTAAGGGTCCTGATATATGACTTGCATGTGTCTCCTGATGCTTCTGAGTTCCTCTCCTTCCAAGTGGGTTATGTCTCTTCCTTTGAACAGGATCTTCCCACTGGTCGGTTTGTAGAGTCTCAGCACCAGCTTGCCCGTAGTGGTCTTGCCACTACCGGACTCGCCCACCAGTGAGAGGATCTCTCCTTTTTTCATATGAAAGGAGATCCCATCTACAGCCCTAATGAACTCAGTTTCTCCGGATATCAGCCTCTCCAGGAAGGACTTTGTCACTGGAAAGTGCTTCCTTAAATTTTTAACCTGTAATATAGTGTTGGTCATCTTCTATCACTTCCGAAAAGCCAACACTTAACATATCTGCCGTCAATGACGTGAACGGGGGGTTCTTTCTCCCTACACAAATCTTCGGCATACGGACATCTTGGATGAAACCTACATCCTTTGGGTGGATTGGAGAGGTCAGGAGGATGTCCTGGGATCGATATGAGCTTCTGATCGTTAAGCTCAATGTTAGGTATGGCCTTGAGGAGGGCCTTTGTGTAGGGGTGAAGGGGATCTTTTGCTATGTCCACGCTTCTAGAGAACTCCATTATCCACCCTCCGTACATCACGGCCATCTTCTCGGTGGCCTCCAGTTCTAAGGCCAGATCATGGCTTATCATTACTATGGCTACCCTGAATTGATTCCGGAGGTTCTTGAATAAGTCTATTATCTGATCTTGGACAATTACGTCCAGAGCTGTCGTGGGTTCGTCTGCTATGACCAGTTTGGGGTTAAGGGCCAAGGCTAGGGCTATCATGACTCTCTGTCTCATCCCCCCGCTCATCTGATGAGGGTAGTCGTAAAATCTGTCGGGAGATATTCCCACATCCTGAAGAAGCTTTATTGCTCTTTCTTTGGCTTCTTTTTTGCTTATTTTCTCGTGTGTGAGTATTGTCTCGATTAAATGATCCCCTATCCTCATTAGTGGATCTAGGGATGTCATCGGATCCTGAAACACCATGGAGATCTCCCTTCCTCTTACAAACCTCATCTCCTTCTCGCTCAGGGGGACCAGATCCCTTCCATTGAGTAGAATTCTTCCGCCGACTATCTTGCCTGAAGGTGAAACAAGCTTCATTATCGCTAAACCCAGGGTGCTCTTTCCACTACCGGACTCCCCGACAAGTCCGACCATCTCACCTTCCTCGACTTGAAAGTTCACTCGGTCAACGGCAAGAACAGGAGGGGAGAATCTCTGCATGTAGCGGACGGATAAGTTCTCCACCTTCAGCAACACATCACTCCCCCCGCTTGGAGACAATGGTGTTGAGCCCTTCTCCGAGGAAACCAAAGCCCAAGGCCAGCAAGATTATCATTATTCCTGGGAAGGTCACAGGCCACCAAATACCTGATAGAAAGTACCTCTGTCCATTTTTGAGGTCAAAACCCCAGTCAGGGGTTGGAGCTGTGACGCTTAGGCCTAGAAAGCTGAGACCTGCTTCCGTGAGTATTGCATCAGCCACGTTCAGGGAGAAGATCACGGCTATCAGGTATATCACATTGGGAAAAATGTATTTTGTTATTATCCTCCTGCTCTTAGCTCCTATCGCCCTAGCCGCCTCAATGAATAGCCTTTCTCTGAGCGATAATACCTCACCCCTTATCATTCTGAAGTAGGTCGGTATGTAGACGACCGCCAGTGAGAGGGCTGTGTTGTATATTCCAGGACCGAGCATCGCTGCTATCACAATGGCAAGTATGAGGCCCGGAAAGGCGTATATGCTATCCATTATGAGAGAGAGAATTCTGTCGAGAATTCCTCCCATGTAGCCTGAGATCAGACCCAATGGTATCCCGATCACCATGGAGAGGCCTGTCGACATAACTACTACCGTCAGTATGGTCCGAGATCCGTAGACTATCCTGCTGAACACATCCCTCCCTATGGAGTCAGTCCCCATTATGTACTTGGTGCACGGCGGATGTATGGCCGGGCCAACGGACTGCACCGGATCGTAAGGAGCTATGTAGTTAGCGAATATCGCCATGATCAAAACGGCCATCACTGTTATCGATCCAAATATCACCAGATAACCATCTAATCCTGCCCCTGAGAGAGCCCTCTCGATTCCGGAGAACACGGAGGAGAAGCTCCTCATCAAGATCACCTTTTAGTATCTCACTCTTGGATCGATGTATGCGTAGATCAAGTCCACAATCAGGCTTATCAAAGCAACAAAGATAGCGTAGAAAACTACAGTCCCCTGAACAGTCGTGAAGTCTCTATACTCTATTCTTTCCATGAGAAATGTTCCTATTCCCGGCCAGGAGAATGTTGTCTCAGTAAGAACGGCCCCGGCCAGAAGAAGAGCGAACTGTAGACCCATCATCGTGAGTATGGGTATTAGAGCATTTTTAAGACCGTGTTTGAAGAGGATCGATCTCTCTGGCAGACCCCTTGACTTACAAGCCCTTATGAAGTCCTGTCCGAGGACCTCTATGAGGCTCGACCTCACAAGTCTCGTGTATATGCCGCTCAGCACGATCCCTAAGGTCAGCGAAGGGAGCATTAGGTGTCGTATAGAACTGGACAAAGCTGGAAGATTCCAGGTCAGCATGCTGTCCAGAACGTATATTCCTGTTATATGTTTCGGAGTAAGGAGAGGGTTTATTCTTCCTCCAACAGGTAGAGCATGAAGCCAGACTCCAAAGATCAGTTGAAGCACCATACCAAACCAAGGTATGAAAAGAGAGTAAACAACTATGCTGTAGACCCTCATCGCAAAGTCCATCTTTCCGCCCTCTTTCACTCCTGCCACAACACCTGTAGCCAGTCCTAAGAGGACACTGAATATGAAGCCCCACACGGTCAGTTCCAAGGTGGCGGGAAAATGGTCCATGATTTCGTTAATCACTGGTCTTCTTCCCCATATCATCGATCTCCCCAGATCTCCATGTAGAAGCCGATTCAGATAGTCCACATATTGCTCCCATAGAGGCTTATCTAGTCTGAGCTCATGCTCTAGCTGTTTTATGTATCTCTGGGATGCTTTCATTCCCACCATAGCTATGACAGGATTTCCAGGAAGGACCCTCATGACGAAGAAAACAAGGGTAAGTAGGATGAATATCATGGGGATCGTCAGGAGTACCCTCGTGATCACGTACGTCTTGAGAGAGGTCATTCAAGGTCACCCTCATTTTAGAGAAATAAAAAAGGAGAGAGGGTGTTAGGGACGGAGAACTTAGCCGCTCACCTGTTTGTATATCAGATAGTACCTCAACAGCATCATGGGATCCAGGACTATACCACCAACGCTCCTCTTAGATACAGCGTATAATTTGCCCTGGAAGATAGGAACTATCCAAGCCTGGTCAGCTAAGATATCCTGGACCTTCTCATAAAGCTGAGCTCTCTTAGTCTGAGAGGTCTCTATCTGAGCCTTGTCTAGGAGCTCATCCACCGTGTTATTGCTGAATGGATTACCGAGCCATCTGTTAGCTCCAGTGTGAAGGAAGGGGTATAGATAGTCATCGGGGTCAAGATAGTCTGGGTACCAGCCGTATAGGGTTACAGGTAGCTGTCCCTTCCTGGTGAGCTCAAGATAGGTGCTCCACTCAGCACTCTTTACAGTCACCTCAACTAATCCAGTTTTCTCCCAGGCCTCCTTTATCAGAGATGCAACATCAGCTTCAGTACTTCCGTAATGAGAGGGGGTGTACCAGAGGGTTATCCTTAGCTTATGGTTCTCGCTGTATCCAGCCTTCTTGAGAAGCTTCTTGGCGAGCTCCAAGTCAGGACTGGCTCCGTACTTGTCCTTGAAGGAGTCCTTGTGACTCCACATGCCTTTTGGAACCAAGCTATAGAGGGGCTCTACGGTCCCAAGGAACACCTTCTGAACTATGGACTGTCTGTCAAGAGCAGCTGCAAGAGCCTGCCTGACCAACCTGTTGTCCAGTGGAGGCATCTTCGTATTAAAGACTATGTACCTTATATAGGAGCCTGCTCCCTCCCATACCTTGTAGTTGGAGTTCTTCTTCAGGCTTATTATATCAGATGGATTGAGCGTTCTCCAAGCTACATCTATCTCACCGCTCTGAAGAGCCAACCTCAAAGCGGTTGCATCTTTGTAAAACTTTATAACCACTGTCTTGGTCTTGGGAGATGCTCCGTAGTAGTAGGGGTTGGTCTCGAGAATGAGCTCTTGGTCCCTGACGAACTTCACGATTTTATAAGGACCAACCCCACCAGCTGTGTTATCGGAGGAGATCTTGTCGGGGGGATATTTGCTAGAAGGTATTGGGGCATAGGTTGGAACGGCCAGCACAGCAGGATAGAAGGAGACGGGCTTCTTCAAGTCTATCTCCAATGTGTACGTGTCCAGAACCTTTACATCCTCCATGAAGTCAAGAACGAACCAGGAGGGATCTCCTTGGATCCTGGCCACCCTCTCAATGGACCATTTGAGATCCTTCGCCGTGCATGGCGTGCCGTCAGCGAATTTAAGATCCTTTCTGAGGTGAAGTATGTATACCTTGCCTTCGTTACTTACTTCGTAGTTGGTTATTAGCTTCTTTTCTAGCTTGGTGGTTCCAGGAATGTAGCCGAGGGGAGCCTCCATCGTGTTATAGAACACCTCCCATGTGAAGAAGTCGTAAGCATTGGCTGGATCAAGGTCGGAGACCTTATCTGTAGTTCCTATGACTATAACGTCGGCGTATTTCTTCTGAGCTTGTTGCGTAGCGTTCGAAGGTGTCGTGGTTGGTTTGGTAGTTGTCGGAGTTGTTTGTTTGGAGGGTTGTTTATAGGAGAGTACTACAGCGGCTATGATCACTATTATGATCGCCACTATAACTATCAGAACACCTTTCGATATGCCCGATCTTTTCATCCACATCCCTCCGAGAGGATTTATTTGATTACGTGTAGGGAGGAGAAATATTTAACCTTGTTATCGTTGACACGGATATGTATAAAAAAATAAAGTTTCCACTAGGATGATAAGTTAAATATTCACACATTAGAAGGAGTAAAGCACAATTTGAGAGGCCCGTTTGAAGAGAGTTTAGAGTTCCTTGACGTCATCGTCCAGAAAGAAACAGCACTCTAATGAAAATTACTCATATCTGAGGGCCTCCGCTGGTTCCAGTTGAGCAGCCCGCATCGCTGGAGGGACAGCACCAAGAGTGGTTATCAGTAGGGTCGTGAGAAATATGGCCAGGGCAATCCAGGGTGGAAGAGTCGGCGCTATTATGGGCCTTATCTCACCATGAGGCGTGGACATCCCGAGCATTGGAGAGAGAATGTATGAGAGGGTCAATGCTCCAAGATATCCGGTGATCATCCCCAAGACTGTTCCTATTATTCCTATTATAAGTGACTCCATTAAGAACATCAAGGAGATGTCCTTTCTGGAAGCACCTATTGTTCTCATCACCCCGATTATCTTAACTCTCTCCGTCACTGCTGTGTACATAGCGTTCATCATCCCTATAGAAGCCACTACTATCGTCATGGCTGCTATACCACCCAGTATTAGCAAGGATATATCAATTATCTTGCTTATTCCCCTCTGTACGTCCTTCATAGCCACCGGAACAACCCTGTTCACCCCAAAATCGCTCCTTATCTCGTTGAGGACACCATCAACGTCCTTGACGCTGCTCGCTATCACTGCTATTATGGGGTAGTTGGATGTGTGAAGCACCTCTTTGCTGAGCTTTAATGCGAAGCCTATCGGGACTATCACCGAGTGATCAACGTCGGTGAATATGGCTGTGCCGTAGGGTTTTGCCACGGAAGATATCCTCAGGCTATCCTCTATTCCGGCCTGCTCCACTCTGGCGGAGACTCCAACAAGGTCGGATGGCTCGTCGGAGAACTTCTTGGCTACATCGTAACCCATCACACAGCTACGCTCTGAGTAGCCCACAGGCATTACTCCTTCCTCTAGGGAGATATCTGGGAGCACGTCGTGCACATAGTTCATGTCAATGCCCAGAAGTGTCACAGTCTCCTCGACGCCATAGAGCTTAAGATTCACTGGCATGAAGATAATAGGAAAAGCTCTCTCTACTCCTGGTATACCTTCCAGCTTGTATAGATCCTGAGGCGTTAGGAGCTCAGACCTGGACATCACAAATATCGTTCTCATGCTGGCCCCCTTGAAGAAATGACTCAGATAAACTCCATATCCTTCAGCATAGGACACGACTGCTGTCAAGGTAAGCACTCCCACCATTATCCCTATAAGGGTGAGCAACGTCCTACGACGCCTGCTCATCATAGCTTTCGCTGAGAACCTAGCTATGTCGAGGAACCTCAAATTGTAGCCCCCTCTTCACGATCTCTTAAAGAGGAATCTTCCTGTGACCAACCCAACGATGATCCCGGCTATTGCCACAACGACAAGGGAGGTCATGCCGTATCCCTGAGAAGTGGTCTCCTTCTCGACCGTACTGATGGGTTTTGCCACAGACACCTCCTTGGAGAGATGTTTTATGTATCCAGGAGCAGCCTCATAGCTTATCTCGACAGTGACCTTGTCAGGCATTTTTGATGATCCTGAAACCCTGCATGAGAGGAAGAAGCCTGCCGTATCTCCCTCGTTCACATCACCCACATAGTTGGAGATGTTGGCACACGGACCGTTTATTGCCACTACATTGACGTTCTTCGCGACTCTATCTCCCATGTTAGCTAAAGTTCCTGTGATTTTGAGTCTATCACCATTGAACGAGGCCTCTATATTCGTAACGGAGATTTTTGCTTCCTTCATGCCATTGAACCCTAGGGTTAGGCCTCTGCTCTCTGAGACGTAGCTTCCTTCATACAATCTTTTGTATGTTATGGTCGCTAGGAGTGCGTAGCTGCTGTGCTGTGAGGAGGGGAGCACCTTCACCAAGAGGGATCTGGATGCCCCTGGAGGGAGGTCCCCCACGTATACGGATGAGGATCCCAGGACCAATATTCCGGAGCTTGACTGCATTGTTATAGTGACCCTCTCCGCTCTCTCATCACCCACGTTGCTCACCTTGAGCATCACGAGATTCATAACGCCTGGTCTCAGCTCTGTTCTGTTCACCTGAAGAATGATTTCAGGACCAAGTTCAGATCCGCTTCTCAGGAGTTTATATGTGAAGGACTCTGTGTGATGTTTAATCGAACCTTCGGATTCATAGGTGACCGAGATCGTTATGATCGTGAAGTTGTATTGAGAAGCCCCCTTGGGGACCTTCACCCTAACAGGGAATCTGTAACGCTGACCTGGCTCGAGATACAGACTTAGGGATGATGAAGGGTTCAGGACCTGAACAAAGTCGGCTGAGACAATCACGGAACCGAGCTTCACCTCCTCCTTACCGAGGTTGATGATGCTGAAATAGAGCTCAGGTGCTGTTCCATCCTCCAAGGGCATCCAGGTGAGCTCTTGTATGTGTATTTTGTCTTGAGGGACAACTCTAAGGGTAAAACTTAGTTTCTGTGTTTCTTCAACTGCTTTCCTGTACTTAACAGTTAGATTGAATGTATACTCACCTGAGGCGGTGCTGGGTATCTTCACGGCGAAAGTAAGAGGGTAGACTGATTTTGGTGGAATAGTCGCAGTCTTCTCCTGGATCCCTGGATACACAACCTCAAAGCCCCTTCCACTGGGACTTGTGAGAGGAGAGGGTATACTCAAGTTTGCATATATGAGTTCCACGCTAAAGGTCCAATTGTTCTTCAGGAACACCGTAAATGCGGACGTTGTCCCAGCTCTTCCGCCCCCTATCTGGTCTACAGTTCCCCACCTGACATATGAGATATGGAGAACGCCATCTGCTCCAACTTCGATTGGAAAGAAGATCAGGAGAGATACCAGAAGCAAGTATGATACGAGGAACCTCCTCAAGCAATCACCCCCCATCATGAGCTCGCTACAGCTCCATCTCTCAACCTAACTATCCTGTCAGACTTCTCAGCCATCCTGGGATCATGAGTAGCCATTACAACTGTTCTGTTCTGATCAGTCAGCGATCTCAATATGTCCACTATCATCTCACCTTGTGTGGTTGACAGGTTGCCAGTCGGTTCGTCAGCCAGTATGATCTCCGGATCATTCGCCAGGGCCCTTGCTATGGCTACCCTTTGCTGTTCTCCTCCGCTTAGCTGAGTTGGCCTGTGATCAAGTCTTTCTCCAAGACCCAATGTGACAAGGAGCTCCCTTGCCCTTTCCCTACGCTTGGTAAGATCACATCCACCTATGGCCATGGCTATCTCCACATTCTCAAGAGCAGTAAGCCATGGTATCAGGTTAAATGTTTGGAAGATGAATCCTATCGTTTTTCTTCTGAGCTCCGTTGCTTTCCTATCGCTGAGATCACTTGCGTCATATGAGAAAAGCTTCATCCTCCCCCGAGTGGGTTTTGTAAGGAGACCCATTATGGACAGGAGGGTGCTCTTACCACTTCCGGATGGACCCATTATGGAGACAAACTCCCCTCTGTATACTACGAGATTCACGTTTTTTAGTGCATACAGAACGGAATCCCCAGATCTGTAGGCCTTCCATATCCCCTCCAAGATGTAGGCCTTGTTGTTCATGAGGACCATCTGTATATCGATGTAGAAGCTCTATAAAAAGTTTCAGTTTATTAAAAATATCTATATAGACATTCACATTTACGGAATTATGGACAGCATCGCTTCCCTGGCCAAGGCGAGGAGAGGACTCGGGACAAAGCCCAGGAGAAATATCACAGCAGTTCCGAGAAGCATACCTACCTGAGCAGCTCTTGAGGGTGCTCCTTCTGTCATTAGCTCTCCTCCCTCAACGAAGCCCCATCTAAGCGGTTTTATGTAGTACCATATAGAGATCACACTGCAGATCACCGCTATCGCCGTGAGCCACCACATACCTCCTCCGACTGCTCCTAAGAAGATAACATACTTCGTCCAGAACCCTGCCGTCAGGGGGATTCCTATCATCGTCATAAAGCTTACAGCCATAGAAAATAGAGTCAAAGGCGCTCTTCTTCTGAGACCAGCGAAGTCCTTGAAGTAGTCAGAGCCCGTGATCATCAGCACTTGCATGACGGTGGCGAAGGCCACGACCTTCATCACTGCATGCACAAAGATGTGAGAAAGACCTCCCACTATGGCGCTGGAGGACAGAGCTGCGAGGGCCATAAGTATATATCCAGCATGGGCTATGCTTGAGTAGGCTAACATTCTCCTCGCGTTCTCCTGAACCAAAGCCGCTATATTTCCGTAGATCATCGTTAGAGCACTTATAATTGCAATTATTGGTACCCAGAGAACCTTTATTGGTAGGAGAGCGACTAAGAATATCTTAAAAGCCACCATAAAGGCCATCGTCTTTGTTATAGCACTTAAAACCCCACCGACTACAGGAAGAGCTCCCTGATAGGTATCAGGCATCCAGACGAAGAAGGGGAAGGCGGCCATCTTGTAGCCAAGGGCGGATATGAGGAACACCACCCCAAGCAGAGTAACTGGATTTCCTGTTATCGTTCGGGAGATCGAGACATAGTTTAGACTTCCCGTAGACCCAGCAATCAGACCAATGCCGAATATCAGAGCTCCAAAACTCGCAAGCCCTATAACTAGATATTTCATCCCAGCTTCAGCCCCGAAGATATCCTTCTTCAGTGACACGAGGACATAGCTTGAGAGGGTCGACAACTGCCAAGCGACAAGCATTGATATGAAATCGTCTGCTGCTGAAGCCAGTACAGCTCCCAAAGCTGTCAGAATAAGCAAACCGTTGTAAAGGCCAGGTCTTTCCGTCTTCATAAGCTCTCCTGAGAGAACTATTATAAGTAGGGATATTCCAACCGCCAAGGAGGCTAGCTTGAAGAAGGAGTTAAGGCTATAGGCGAACAACTGCCTGTCCGGTAGAAAGACGGAGAGTATGAGGAGGAGCGATGATGTAGAGGAAAACAGGGATGCTAGCCTGTCTGCATTCTTTAGAAGGTCGACAGCTAGGTCAGCAAGCCCGAGGACCAGAACAACAAACACCACGTACTCCAGCAAGCTATCACCCTATCATGTTCAGGGCCACAACTCTATAGAGCTCAGCTAGAGGGGCTGGGTACACTCCTAGAAGGATTATGAAAGCTGATGGAATTAGAAGCGCTACAATCTCCGTCACCACCAGATCTTCAGCCTCGTCTTCATATCTCTGCTCTCCGAAGATCATCCTCTGAATCATCCAAAGGTTATAAGCTGCGTTGAGGAGCAGACCAGCTATGAGTGGTATTGCCACATAACCAAAGGCTTTGAAAGCCCCCATAAACGAGAAGAACTCGGCTGGAAACCCGCTAAGTCCAGGAAGACCAAGACTAGCCATTCCTCCGAATACAAGAAAAGCGCTCGAGATGGGCATGGCCTTTGTGAACCCTTTAAGGATGGGGATGTCGTAGGAATGGAATCTATACTTGTAGAACCCGCACATGTTGAACAGCATCCCGTTTATGAGCCCGTGGCTGAACATCATGAACATGGCACCCACCCACCCGATGACCGTGTGAGATCCAATCCCTACCAGGAAGACTCCCATATGAGCTATCGAGCTGTAGGCCACCAGCCTCTTGAGGTTTATCTGTGAGATGGCGACAAGAGAGGCATAGAACAGGCTTAAGGCTCCCAAACCAGCAATCCATGTACTGATCGATGCTGCAGCTTTTGGGAATAATCCATATCCCATTCTCAGTATACCATATCCTCCAGTCTTCAGGAGAAGACCAGCCAGTATGACGCTTATAGGGGATGGAGCTTCCACATGAGCATCAGGAAGCCAGGTGTGTAGAGGGACTGAGGGCACCTTTATCAGATATCCTATGATGAGGAGGGAGCAGAGTATCTTCGCTAAAGTGAGGGGCATGTACCCTTCGGCCGCTGTCAACGTGGAGTAGTCGAATGTTCTAATACCTGTTGTCCAAAAATACTTTAGATGAATGAATATAAATGTGAAGAACATCAGCAAGGAGCCTATATGTGTGAATATGAAGAACTTTATAGCTGCATACCTTCTGTTTTCGCTTCCCCATATCGCTATAAGAAAGTACATCGGGATGAGCTCCACTTCCCAGAAGAGGAAGAAGATGAAGAGATCCATGGATACAAACACACCAAGTATGCCCGTCTGAAGAACCATGAGCAATAGGTTATAGAGAGCATTCCTCTCTTTTATTATTCTCATCGACCCCAGGGCTGAGCTTACGAAGAGAATAGTCGTCAGCAGGACTAGCGTCATTGAGAGACCATCTACTGATAGCTTGTAGCTCACTCCGAACATTCGGATCCAGGGATAAACCTCGGTGAACTGCATCCTGTAGGCCTCCGACCAGTTGAATGATACAGAGAGATACAGAGCCAAAACAAGGTCCAGAACAGCTCCTAGCAAAGTCACATGTTTCGAGCGCCTCTCCCCCGAGAGATAAGCTATCACGCCGAAGATCGCTGGAAGCCATACTATGAGGGAAAGCAACATTCATTTTCACCTCCTATAAAAGCATCAACAGGAGAAGAAGCACTATCCCCAGCGCTAGGATCTCCACGTAGTCCTGTACCACACCGGTATGGATCCTTCTCATGTAGTCGCCTAAGATCAAGAATTCCCTGCCTAGGGCGTTCACCACGCCATCCACAATTTTCCTATCAAACCATATCATGAAAGGGGATAGATGCTCCCTGAACAAGGCCGCCAGACCGTAGCAGAATATATCTGTTCCGTACTTCTCATCGAGAAGCTTGAAGAGAAAGGTCCTAGTTAGGTCGGGTGGCCTTGAGATGTAGTACATATAGGTGGCGAGAGCCAAACCCATAACAGCCAAAGTGAGGGTTATGGGCTCTATCAGGAGCTTGGGAATGCGTACCCTGGAGACCAGAGCCACCGCTTTTCCAATCTCGACAACTCCCTCTGAGTACTTGGAGGACAGGTAGCCCATAGCTGAGGAGACTTGGACCATCACGTCCTCACCGAGAAAACTGAGAGCTACCGTCGTGGCTACCAAAGCGTATAAAGGTATCAACATGATCTTGGGAGCCTCATGAACATGGAATTCCTCCGGAGGTCTCTCTCTCCAGCCGAAGAAGGTCATGAACCACATCCGAAATATGTAAAAGGCTGTGAGAGCACTCGTTATAGCGGCCAATAGATACAGCACCGTGTCCCCATTTACAGCCGCAGTTTCTATGACTAGACCCTTGCTGAAGAATCCGCTGAAGGGTGGTATGCCGGCCAGGGAAAGACTTCCCACAAGCATTGCCATGGCTGTCAGCTTCATGGACCTCCAGAGGCCTCCAAGCTTACGCATATCTCTAGTGTCTAGAGTTGCGTGAAGAACAGCACCTGAACACAGGAACAAGAGGGCCTTGAAGCTTGAATGGCTGAGGAGGTGGAATACTCCCCTTCCCACTCCACCCAATCCGATGGCCAGAAGCATGTAACCGAGCTGGCTTATGGTGGAGTAGGCGAGGACCCTCTTTATGTCATATTCCGTGAAGGCCAGGGTCGCTGCTAGGAAGGCGGTGAGGCCCCCCACGTAGCTAGTAGCAAGCAGAGCAGTATTGGATGAGGAAATAAACGGAAACATCCTAGCCATCAAATAAACTCCTGCGTTAACCATCGTGGCGGCATGTATGAGCGCACTAACAGTAGTTGGACCTTCCATAGCCTCCCAAAGCCAGCCCCAGAGAGGGATTTGAGAGCTCTTTCCTATAGCACCTATGAGCATGAAGATGGATATCATCGTGACGAGGCTCCGGCTAAGTTGAGGTGGGGAGGAGTTTATCCTGACTATGTTTAAAGTCCCCAAGTTGAGGTATACGAGAAGCATGGCCGCCAAGAGGAAAACATCCCCTATCCTCGTCGTCAGAAATGCCTTGAGGGACCCCCTCATTGCTGGCATTCGTTCATACCAGAAGCCTATCAGAGCATATGAGCAGAACCCCATTATCTCCCAAGCCACGAACATGGTTACCATATCCAAGGAGATCACGAACAGCTGCATGGCCCCTATGAACAGACAGATCAGGGCGTAGTACCTGGGCCTTCCAGGATCCTCGTGCATGTACCCGAGACTGAACATCACTATCAAAAAGGATACCCAGCTCACGGCGATCAGCATGAGACCTGCTGCTCCGTCTACATATATTCCAGAGAATCCAACCAATCCCATCCAGTTGAGCTTTATGAGAAACTCCTTACCCTCTATAGCCTCCATCCCCGCAGGTATGCTTAAAATCAGAGAAAGCCCCACTAGTACTATTGCTATACCCCCTCCCTTCTCCCAAGTCCTTCTACCAAAGAGAAGGCAGAGAGGAAATCCCAGGAAGGATATAAGAGGAACCAAGTAGGCGTACTGTATCATGACAACTCCTCCCTTATCTTTCTTATCTCATCGAGCTGGGGTGTCGCGAAGAGCTTCATTATGAGGAGAAATAGAGCTATGCCTACAGCCGATTCGGCAGCCACCAGGACTATCGAGTAGAGGAGGAAGGCCTCTCCAGCAGGAAGGGAGTGTCCCAGATATATGAAGGTCGTCATAGCGGCCAATATGCCAGCGTTGACAACTAACTCTGAGGAGATAAACATCCTTATAGCATTCCTCCTTGTCATAAGTCCATAAATACCTATGGAGAGCAGTGCCACAGAGGTTATGAGAAGGAAGCTGGCGTGTAACATTTCACTCAGCACCTCCCGTCAGGTAGGACGCCGCTACTATCACCACGACAACAGAGGTGGCCAAAAGGATCAGAGCAAAGGGGTTTGCCTTCAGAGCTATTAAGGCCACTTCCCTTAACCTCTCCGAGCTCGGAGACAGAAAGGCTGCCACGGACGTCACAAAGTAGCTGGCCAAGACGAACACAGCAACGGAAATTATCAAAGAACTCGTCCTATGAACTGCTCTGTTCTCCGTCTCAAGATATCTCATAGCCATAGCAAACAGCATGACTATTGTTACTCCCCCTCCGTAGATCAATATCTGAATCAGCCCTATGAACTGGGCGCCCATCACCAGGAAGGTAAGTCCCACGTTAACTATCACAATTCCAAGAAAAAAGGCAGCTCTCATGGAATTTCTGTCCTCCACTGCCAGAGCGGCCGCAACCACGGTAACAACCGAGAGCTCCATAAGCGCCAGATCCAGGAAGTTCATGCTTTGAGCACCCCCTCGTCAACCAGATTGAATATCCTGATAACTTCATCTATCAGTTCCCCCTCTCTCCTTTGAAATTCATCCTCCACTATTTCCCCGGCGAATCTCTTCTTCCTGAGCTCCTGATACTCCTGCTCCAATTTCTTCACGGAATCCTCGAACTCCCGACCTGCTGCTTTACTCATCAGACTCGTCTGAAGGAGATAGTGTATT
Source organism: Thermoproteota archaeon (assembly GCA_027491735.1). Classification (GTDB taxonomy): domain Archaea; phylum Korarchaeota; class Korarchaeia; order Korarchaeales; family Korarchaeaceae; genus Methanodesulfokora. The sequence goes on from JAOZGP010000024.1 coordinate 31,741, forward strand.
TTCTTTCTGAGGCCGTGTTCCTCTCCGGATAGCTCATAGGGATCGCTTATCAGATGAAGTCTTGAGGAGGCTGAAAAGCCGTAGTTCTTAGACATATGGATGGCTTGTTTTGGACAAGCCTCGACGCAGAGGCCACACATGAGACAGTGCCCGTGATCTACGGCAGGTCTTCTCCTCAGAATCACTTGTCTCCTATCAGAAGGATCTACATCGTCAGGAAGCACGTAGTCTATGGCCCCGTTAGGACAAGCTCGTCCGCAGTTCCCACATCCTATGCACTTGTCCAGCTCGAGAACTATATGTCCCCTGTAGCACTCGGACAACCTGAGCTTCTCCTTTGGATACATGACCGTGAAGGGCCTCTTGAAGAGATAAGGGAATGTCCTTCTAAGCGGTGTGATAACCCCTTTGATGTGTCCGACCGCCTCCCTCCTAACATTCACAGAGACCTCCATCTCCTCAGATCCCCTCATTTGAAGATCACCCCAGGATTGATAGAAGGAAAGTTGCCCAGAGCACGTTGATGGCTGCCAAGGGTATGAGATACCTCCAGGAGATCGAGATCACCTGATCGGGTCTCGGCCTGAAGATGGTTACCCTGACGACCATGTTCGCTATCATGACGACATACACCTTGACCAGGAAGCATATAAGCGGATCCCCAGGTCCAGCCCATCCACCTAGGTAGAGGATTGTGAACATAGCTGAGTTGACGAACAGAGAGAGATACTCGAGCATGTAAGCTAGACCGAACTTCATTGCTGTTATATCGGTCCTCCAACCAGCGACAAGTTCGCTCTCAGCCTCACTTATGTCAAAGGGGGATCTTCCTGTTGCCATTGACATTGCTATGAAGTGCACCACTGCCCCAACTGGAAGTATCACGGCAAAGGGGAGCCTAATCATTTCTTGAATTCTGACTATTGTGCTCATATCAAGCGATCTGGCCAGAAGAGCGGGAGCTATCACACATAAACCCAGCGGGATCTCCTCTGATAGATATTTTAGTCCCTCCCTGAAGGCTCCAAGTAGAGAGTACTTGCTGAACTGCCCTGGGAAGGCAAACAAGAGGACTATTCCTGGGATCAATGAGCTGAAAGCCACTGCAAACAGCAGATTATATTTGACCTTTATCAGGGAAGCGCCGTCAGCCCATGGTATCACGGATAGGGCTAGAAATCCCGCTAGAACGAAGAGGGGAGCAGACATATAGTTTAGCAAAACATCCGCGTTGAAAGGTCTTATGTCCTCTTTTATCATGAGCTTCAGAAAATCGGCTATCAGCTGGAGCGTCCCAAAGGGCCCTGTTTCGGTTATCGATCTCCTGTTGTGTATCCTCCCGAGGACCTTTCTTTCTAGATATATCAGCAACAGAAGATTCAGCGTGAATAGAAGCAAAAATCCTAGGGATTTTACCAAAAGAATTACGCCTTCTCTAGCAATCCCGGATAGCTCAAGGGCTGAGACCAGATCCTCAGCCAGTTTGACCACGAAACCCCACACGGTATTTATTATGGGGCTCTCAGTCATCACTTATCCACCTCTCCGAAGCATATATCTATAGACTCTATTATTGCAGACATATCGGCGTAGCGAGCGCCCCTCAACATATGATGAAGTGTGGCAACATTTGAGAATGTTGGGCTTTTCACCCTGAACCTGTAGGGTGTCCCCTTACCATCACTCACTATGTAGAAGGCCGCCTCGCCTCTCGGATCCTCCACCCTCCCAAAGGCTTCACCTGCAGGAGCCTTCATTATAAAAGTGGGAACCTTGGCTCTGATAGGAGTGTCAGGGATCTTCTCCAACGCTTGCTGTATTATCCGAGAGCTCTCCAAGATCTCCTTAAGACGGACCACGTACCTCGCTAAGACGTCTCCATCCCTCTCGACCACCACGTCGAAGTCGAACTCATCGATCCCCCAATAGGGATCCACCTTCCTGACGTCGTACTCTATGCCAGCAGCCCGAAGGACCGGTCCTGTGGCCCCAACGTCAAGAGCGGCCTGGCCTCTGAGTATACCCACCTTTTCAGTCCTGAGAAGGAAGCTCTCGTTAGATAGGGTTAGGTCCATGTACTCAGGAAGGTGCTTGTCCAGGTCTTGAAGCGTCTCCTTGAGCTTCCTGTAGAAGTATTCCGGAGGGTCCTTGGCCACGCCACCTATCCTCCCATAGGTGTAAAGCAGGCGATTGCCCGTCATTATCTCCATGAGGTCCAGGAACTTCTCCCTCTCCCTGATCGGATAGAGGAACATTGAGTGGAATGTTCCGACGTTAGCTGCAAGGGCAGCCACAAAGAGGAGATGGCTTATTATCCTCTGCATCTCGAAGGCCACGATCCTGAGCACCTTCGCCTTGTTAGGTACCTCCACCTTGAGAAGCTTCTCGACCACATAATGATATAGCAGATTCCAGGACATCGCTGAGCCATAGCATAGTCTGTCGGCGAATATCCCTATCTGATCGTATCTTCTCCTCTCAGCCAACCACTCTATTCCCCGGTGAAGCCATCCTATGTCGGGCCAGGCTTCTACTATGGTGTCCCCTCTGACCTCGAACACAAGCCTCCACATCCCATGGAGAACTGGATGCATGGGCCCCACGCTCAGGAGGAACTCGTCCGGACCCAATTTTTTTATTATTTTTGTATAATTGTAAGGATTATAATATCTTTCAGAGGCCTTCCACCACGGATAGTCCTCAGGAGAGGGTTTGTAGTCCTTCCTGAGTGGGGGATCGCCCTTCCATCCGGGTGGGAGGAGCAAAGGTCTGGGATCAGGATGACCTAGAAACTTAATCCCCATCAGATCGGATGTCTCCCTCTCGTGCCAGTTGGCTGATGGAAATATCGGTGTAACCGATGGGATCTCGGGATTTTCTCTGTCCAGATAAACTCTTATCCATAGGATCTCCTGAGAGTTGAGTTTGTTAAAATGATAGACCACTTCCAATTTCTCCCTCCAGTCAATGCCCGTGACGAGCATCACTTGGGCCCATCCTTCCCTCTTTATCTCCCTAGCAAGTTCATTCATTTTGGAAGGATCTTCAAGCCGGTAAGTCGGGTTCAAATGATCGGAATCCACCTTCGTCAGATAATCTAGCTTATCAAGGGAGTTCACGGGATCACCCCTCGGGCCTGACGATGGGGATGGACCATTTAACTTCGTCAATCCTCCTATTACCTTTTATCCTCTCAACAAGCTTTCCCTTACGGTAAACATTGATTAAAGCATCCAAGTAGGCTTCGGGTCTGATAGGACAGCCAGTTATATATAGATCCACTGGCACCACCTTGTTGGCCCCATCAACCACACTGTAGGATCCCTGGAATGGGCCCCCTGTTATAGCGCACTCTCCAACAGCTATCACAAACTTCGGTTCCGGCATCTGATCGTGTATTATCTTCAGGCATCGAGCAAATTTCTTGGTCACTGGACCGTTTACAAGGAGAAAGTCTGCCTGTCTTGGAGAAGCTGGGGGTATAACTCCAAATCTCTCCATGTCGAACCTTGAAGCTCCAACTGCCATGGGAACCTCCAAAGCACAGCACATTATCCCCAGATGAGGAAGCCATGGTGATTTCGATAGAGCCCACGAGAATATAGGTTGGAGCATCTTTCTCAACGCTGATCGGATCCCTTTTATCACGAGGTTGTCCCAGTTTCTCTCCAGCTCATCAACTTCTTTGGCCTCATCCAAGGGGACTGGGTCAAAGATCCCCTCGGGGGGAGGAGTTATCCTCACGACTTCCTCATAGGGAAGCTCCTTGCCCCTCTGATACGATGGAGTCAACCGGACACCCTCATTTTTCCACATAATAAAGGTTCCTATCAAAGCTAAAACCAGGGACAGAAGAGTTGCTGTGTTAACAGCAGTCCAGGTTTGTGATGTCGTCGATGCCCAGAGAAAGAGGAATCCAGACAAGGCATCGAAGGCTATGAAGGCCAACGGAAAAGTGTAGTATTGAATGTTGATTCTGGGAGGTATCCTTCCTATGGGGACCTCCCCGGCCTCAAAATCCTCTCTTTTGTACGGTCTCCTCTTCCTAGATCTTCTTTCGAAAATAGCCAATGGGCCCCCAGGTGCCAAGAGTTTAGGGATGAAAACAGCTAGGAGCATAGCCACAAATATCAGCAGGGAGTAGACTGCTAGGAACAACAACCAACTGCGGGTTGGTGCCATCGGCCGTCGGCCGAATTGGCATCGCTCAAAAAATAAATTTATGTTATGACCTACAGTTGTAGTAGATCAACTCCTCAAGCACTGGCTTCAGGTGCAGAGGGGTTCAGCGGACATATCCTTCTGTAGATATGCGTTCACCTTGGGACACATAAACCTCAGCCCCTCTGGGTTAATCGGGAGCGTATCATCGGTCTCGTCCCCTTTCAGGGTAGCCCCACTTCTTC